>JAYRQZ010000001.1:0-7022 GCA_041910355.1 Candidatus Woesebacteria bacterium
TACTTTTACAATGTCTCTGAAACAAAGCCAGTTTGAGGTGGAGAGATTGGAGACCGAAGCTAAAAAGTTGGGTGTAGAAGTAAACAAAGCTTTGTACCGGGAAATGAGTTTTGATTTGAATAACGAAAATCCTAAAGTAATGGTAAAAGGGGAAGAAGTGACAAAAGAAAATACATTGGGAATGTGGTTTAGAGTGGCGGGAACGGTAAGCGGTAAATATACTGAGGGGAGAAACTTGGCGATAAGATTACTTCAAAATGATATTTTTTGTGCTAATCACATAGGATATTTGCAATGGTCAAGAATGGGGAAGATTGCTCAACATGGTGTTTTTATTGAAAACAATATACCAGTGGTACCAACAAGAATTTATTATACAAAAGAAGAAATTAAAAGTAGCGAATTGGTAGTGAAGATGGGTAAATGGGATTATCCGATAATAGCCAAACACGAGAAGGGTTATCAGGGAAAGTCGGTAAGAAAATTTGATAGTTGGGTTGAGGAAGAAAAATGGGTGGATAAAATTAATGAAAAGAATTTGGGAATGTTTTTGTGGCAAAAATATTTGCCAACAAAATGGGATTTAAGAGTGATTGTACTTGACGGGAAGGCTATCGGAGCAATGAAAAGGACGGCAGTGGGAAAAGAATTCAGAAGTAATTTTTCACTGGGAGGAGCGGTAGAGAAATGGGAATTGTCGGAAGATGATAAAAAATTAGCGGAAAAGGTGGCGATGGTGTGCGGTTTGGATTATTGTGGAGTGGATATTATGAAGGATGATGAGGGAAAAAATTATGTGCTGGAAGTAAACAGGCAATGTCAATTTCAGGGATTTGAAAAATCGACCGGAATAAATGTAGCTAAAATGGTAGTAGAAATGTTTTTGAAAAAAGCATAATATTTTGTTATGAGGAAAATTGGTTGGATTATTGTTTTGTTGATAGGTTTATTGTTTTTTGGAAAAACGAAGATTTGGGCAATAGTTCCGGGTGAGTGTAGATGGTGTGGTAGTACATGTGCTTTTGTATCACCAGGAATGAATTGTATTGATATTGCTCCGCCGGAAGGAATGTTGTGTATTGAAACCGGAGGTAAATGTATTGCCCAATTGGAGAAGTGGACATGCGGGTGGTGTGGTGGATATTGTAAGACGATTTATGAAAGTACAATTTGTCCTATAGCACCAACACCGGAGGGGGCAGAGTGTGTTGATATGGGTGGAACTTGTGTCGGAAGATCAGTGTTAACACCGACGCCAGCACCGTTTGAAGTGACACCGACTGTATCTGTTTGCAAGGAAGGTGTAAATAGTTTTTCGGTGGATACTGCTTGCGGTACTGGGTTGTTTAGATATGCAAATTACAGTTGTTATGGTCCCAAAAAAGGTCGAATGGGAACGGATACAACCTGTAAGAGTTCAGAGAGTTGGTATTCAGAAGCGTTAAGAGCTTGTGTCGGATTTGGTAGTTGTACAGTAACTCCCACTAAAGCTTCGACAACATGCAAAAGTTGTCCTTATGGAACAGTAAAATCAGGCGATGCTAACTGTGACAAGATAGTTGATTTGGTGGATTTTACGATATGGAAAGGTGAATATATCAGCGGAAAAGGAACAATGGCTGATTTTAATTGTGACGGTAAAGTTGATTTGGTGGATTTTTCCTGGTGGAAAACAGGTTATCTTAATATAACTATATTGCCTCAACCGCTAACATCAACACCCGCACCACCACCACCATATTTCACATCAACACCCGCACCACCACCACCATATTTCACATCAACACCCGCACCACCACCGTTACCTTAGTAAACTTTTATGGTAAATTTAATTATTAGATGTTTTTTATAATAAAATGAAGTCATTTTTTAAAATTGTGTCAGTTGTTGTGCTATTAGTTGCGCTGGTAGGAGCAATAGTATTAGTAAGGAACAATCAAGAAACCCGTCGCGGGGCGGCGGCTAATGATACATTTTCAACAATATTACCTGATACATTAACTTTAAACCCCGGTGAAGAATTCAATGTGAGTGTATGGCTAAACACCGGAAGTAATACTGATAAAATGGCCGGAGCGGAGTTTAGGGTGAATTATGATAGAACAAAACTTAAGTATTTAGGTTTAGAACCACAATCAGGTTATACACTGATAAACGATCCAGCAAGTGTTGAAGTAACTGATTCGGTTGGGAATAGTTATTTGGATATTAGATTGTTGACAATGGGAACAGAAATGGCGAGTGCGATTAATGTGGCTAAGGTAAAATTTCAGGCAGTGAATAATGGAGAAGGTAGTTTGTTAGTACAACAAGGAAAGATTATGATTAGTGGACAAAGTAGTACTTGGGAGATAGCTTCGAATGAGCCGAGTAGCTATAAAATCGGACAAGTAGCGACGGCAACACCGACATATGAACCTTTTCCAACCAGACCAGCAACTATTACACCGATAGCAACAGTTGTTCCTGTTGGCGGATGTGGTTGGTGTGGACGAGAATGTATTAGTAATGCAATCGAAAGACTCTGTATTGAAGTAGCGCCACCTGAAGGGATGGTGTGTCTTGAATCTCATGGAGAATGTGTAGCGGTGGAGGAGAAAGTGCCGGTAGTAACTCCGAAAGATACTTGTGAAAATTTGTGGTGGTTTGATGATGATAATAAAGAGTGTTCGATGAAACAGTTTTGTGGATTGTATGTGTATCAAAGCTTGAGGACTTTCCCGACACAAGAAGAATGTTTGGTGGCTTTACCGACACGGGTGCCAACGAGGGGAATAACGAAAACGCCAATGTTAACACCAAGTATAAATTGTAAGAATTTGTGGTGGTTTGATGAAACTGTGAAAAATTGTTCACTTAAATCATTTTGCGAAAACTATCTTTATAAAAGTATGAGAACTTATGCAACCCGGGAGGAGTGTTTGGCAGCAATAACGCCAACAAGAGGTGTGACAGTGGTGCCGACAAGAGTTGTAGGGCCAACGATTAGACCAGTAGGGGAAGGTTGTGGGGTGAGATGTACAGAAAAAGGTGGTTGTGGTGAAGGGTTAGTTTGTGCACCGATTTGGTGGCCATGTGCTCAAATACCTTCGTTTTTGATCGGTAAGTTGCAGACTGATCAAGCGTTAACTCAAAGTGATGTAACTCAAATGCTTCAGAATTGTCCTGATGCAAAAAAGATTTTACCGACAAATTATGAGACACTGACTGAAGTAAAATTGCCGGCATTTTATGGCTTATGCCGATTACAAACTTGTGTAAATTGTCAATGTAGTAGCGTGACCGTTGTGCCAACAAGAAGACCTACTATTAGTGTGATGCCAACAGTAAAACCACCCCAAGGTGAATCATCATCAACTTCTTTCTGGAAAAAGCTATTTGATAGTTTTTTCAAAAACAGACAGTAAATTGCTGAATATTGGCGGTGAATATGTGCTAAAGGTCTGATATACTAGGGGAGTTTTTGGGCAATTAGCTGTCCGATGTTCACTGTGTTCAATCGGACTGGGGGTAAACCCCACAGTTGGCCCTCCTTCGCTAAAGCTTCGGAAGGGTAAATTAGAGCTTGTTATACATTAAAAATTTGGGCAATTAGCTCAGTTGGTTAGAGCACCGTCCTGATAAGACGGGGGTCGGAGGTTCGAGTCCTCCATTGCCCACAACGTGATAAATTGCGATGCAAAAGATTACGTTACTGAAGTGCAAAATTATTAAACTATATAGATAGTTAGGAATTAGCTTTTGTAAAATTATCTAGTAAATTGATAAAATAAAGTATGAAAAGGTGGAGTTACGTTAGAATTTTAGGATTGATGGCAGCGGTGGTGCTAATAATATTTGGAGGGATTGACAATACTTTGAGGACAATAAAATTTGGTTTGGAAAGATTGTTAAGGAGTTGATGAAAAAGATAATACTGGGGGTAGGTTGTTTGGTATTGGGAGTAGTAATTGGTTTGATAATATGGAAAAAGGAAGATTTTACCTTGTTATCGCCGATTGGTAAATGGAGTGAAAAATCAATATTTGATAAAAAGAAGGATGTGATTGGTTTTTTACCAACTTGGATGGTGGGCAAAACGAAACTTTATGGTGGCGAATTGAGTCAAATGATTTTTTTGGGAATTGAGGTTGAAAGTGACGGAAGTTTAGTATGGGATGTACAATCAAAAAAAATTAACAACAAAGAATTTGTAAAACTTAAAGAATCGATAGCCAGGTACGGAGGAAAAAATATATTAGGAATAAAATTGTTTGAAGATAAAAAGATCGATACCTTAATTGGTAACCCTGAAGCTAGGAAACGATTGGTGAACGAAGTAAAAACGGTAGTTGATAGCAACAAATTTAAAGGAGTAAATATTGATTTTGAATATATGAGTGATGCAACCAGAATGTTGGATGAGGATTTTTTGGAATTTTTAGTTGAATTAAGGCAGGCGGAGTGGGGTGAAATAAGTGTTGATGTTTTTGCTAATACAATAATAAAAGGAGACGGAGAAAGTTTGAGAAAATTATTAGAACGGGTAGATAAAGTAATAATTATGGCTTATGATTTTCACCGTCCCGGATCGGATTTTGCCGGACCGGTAGCACCAATGGAAGCCGAAGTAGGGGAAAGGAGTATCGGTGAAATTTTGGGCAAAATGGTGGAATATAATTTGGATAAAGAAAAAATGATCATGGCATATCCGTTGTATGGATATGAATGGGAGACCAATGACAATACTTTGGGGAGTATGACCAGAGATGTGGGTTACGGACGAACAGTGTTTTATTCTGAAGGAGTAGGAATAACCGGGACTCAATGGGACGAAATGTCACAAAGTCCGTGGGCGTCTTGGACGGAAAAAGCACAGAGATCAAAAATTGTTAGGAAAAAAGTGGGTAAGGTTTACAAAAGAGTAACGGAATATTATATGGTTGATCAATGGCATCAGGCGTATTTTGAAAATAAATTGAGTTTGGAGATAAAAGTAGCGGCGGCAAAGAGAAATAATTTGGGAGGGGTGGCCTTTTGGGCCTTGGGGTATGAAGGGAAAGACAGTAATCTGATTTATGATTTACGAAATATGATCTATGAATAGAAATGTAAACAGTAACTAGTAAATAATAATTAGTAAGTTAAAATATAAAAATGGAAATTATTAAATATATTGTTGACCTGTTTCTGCATATTGATAAAAATTTGGCAACTGTGATTGCAAATTTTGGCGGGTGGTCGTATGGATTGTTGTTTGCAGTGATATTTATGGAAACCGGATTAGTGGTAACACCGTTTTTACCGGGTGATTCTTTGTTGTTTGCAGCCGGAGCATTGGCAGCATCAATGGGTTCATTTAATATTTGGCTGTTGTGGGGATTGATGGTGGTAGCGGCTTTTTTAGGAGACACGGTTAATTACTGGATCGGGCATTATATAGGGCCAAGGGCGTTTTCGATGAATAGTAAATTGTTAAAAAAAGAATATTTGGATAAAGCTCAGGCGTTTTATGATAAACATGGTGGTAAGGCAATTGTATTAGCCCGGTTTGTGCCGATAGTAAGGACATTTGCACCGTTTGTGGCCGGAGTTGGGAAGATGAATTATGGTAAATTTATTGCTTATAATATAATTGGTGGTTTGGCTTGGGTGACACTGTTTACATTGGGAGGTTACTTTTTTGGAAATATACCGGTAGTGAAACATAATTTTCATTATGTAGTGGTGGGAATAGTGTTGGTATCGGTAGTACCGATTGTGATTGAAATGGTAAAGGCAAAGAGAGAAAAATGAGAAAATTAGCCTATTGATTTGGATGTTAAGTTTGGGTACAATAGTAACACTTGAATGCTGAAGCAATCTGTTCGGAACAGAAAAAAATATTTTATAGGAGGAGTAGCGTCGATTTGAGTTAGTAGATTGGAAATGTAAATATTGCCGTCAGCCCAAGGTTGACGGTTTTTTTGTGCACTTTTTAAATAAGGTTGGCATCCAAGGGCCCATGGCTCAGTTGGTAGAGCACTTCATTTGCAATGAAGGGGTCAGGGGTTCGAGTCCCCTTGGGTCCACCAAAGAACTTGGAGCTATAAAGGATAGCGGTCCGGTGTACACCGGACAGGTCGCGAGTTCGAATCTCGCCAGGTCCACATAGGAGATTTATGAAGTATGAAATATGGTTTATGAATAAAACATAAATCTGATCAGAACAGTAATTCTTCAGCTCGGTTTTTACCGAACTCCTACTTTAACAATCTATCAAATCGGGACGTAATATTCGTTAAAACGAATAAACGTCCTTAAAAAAATATAGATAACATCCCCGTCACTGGGGGGATCCGCCGTTCAGGCGGAAAAGTTATCATTTTGGTGACTAAATTGAGTTGCCAGCCTTCGCTAAAGCTTCGGCTTGGCGAGCCAACCTTGATTGAAAAATTTTGGTTTGGTTCTACCAAAATGAAGTTTGGTGGAGGAAATATTGAGAATTTAAATAAAGCAAATGGTGGATGCCTAGGCGGCTGAAGCCGAAGAAGGACGCAGCAGACAGCGAAATACGTCGGGGAGTTGTCAACAAACGTTGATCCGGCGGTGTCCGAATGAGGAAACTCACCCTGATGAAAGTCAGGGGATCCATCCCGATTTATCGGGACGGAAGGGAATTCGGGGAAGTGAAACATCTCAGTACCCGGAAGAATAGAAATCGTATGAGATTCCGTCAGTAGCGGTGAGCGAAAACGGAACAGCCTAAACTCCGATTTATCGGAGGGTTGCAGGGTCAGACCTTATAATAGGAAAAAACAAAAAAATGTTCTGGAATGGACAACCAAAGAGAGTGAAAGTCTCGTATTGTAAGTTTTAGTACTATTTTAGTTTGATACCTAAGTACTGCGATCCACGTGAAATGTCGCAGGAATCTGGGGCGACCAAGCTCCAAGGCTAAATACTTCAGCAGACCGATAGTGAACAAGTACCGTGAGGGAAAGGTGAAAAACACCCCAAGTAGGGGAATGAAATAGATCTGAAACCATTTGCTAACAAACAGA
>JAYRQZ010000002.1:0-3237 GCA_041910355.1 Candidatus Woesebacteria bacterium
ATCATATCCATATTATGTTTTTTAGCTAAACTTTCCAATTCATTAAAATCGTAATATTTTTTATGATCCATTACTTCATCAAAACTGATAATTTTTAATTTAGCCAAAAACTCCAAAACTATCTTACCAAACTTTGTTGGTGTAGTTAATATAATTTCACCTTTATCGTGTAAGACTCTACCAAACTCCTCAAACAATTTATCGACATTGCTCAATTCTAAATGTTCCAAAACCGCCAGCATCGTTATTTTGTTAAATTCCCCATTCTTAAATGGTAATTTATCAACAAATTTAACTTTTTTAAATTCTAAATTATTATTTTTCGCATTGTCAACGTCATAATCGATTCCCACACCTTTATTAATTTTATCCGACAAATATTTCAACAAGTAACCCTGATAACCACAACCAAAGTCTAATACTACATCACCTGGATCGATAAATTTTTTTATAATCGATAGTCTGTCATAAGCAATCAACTTATCAATCAGATTAAAACTCTTTGTGTTCACAGTCTAATTTATCAAATTGGCCGTATAATTATCTATGTCAAAAATTATTAAATTTTTAATTACCTATCTGGTAATTTTTCTTTTTCTTTTTCTTCGTTTTTACAATCTTTCCAATTCTTTCTTTTTTTATAACGATATGGGTCGGGATATGATGGTGCTCAAAACTTGGCAAGACACCGGTAAACCACCCCTTCTTGGCCCTCAAACCAGCGCCTTGCCCTTTAATCAGTCTGCTATTTACTTTTATTTACTTTATCCGGGGTTTTTGATATCGAAAGGGAATCCGGTTTCTTTGGTTTACACTATGTCTGCCTTTTACTTAATCTCTTTTATCTTTGGCCTTTATTTGTTAAGAAACAATCATAAACTAACAATAGTTAGCCTGATTGCATTTTTTTTAATTTCTATTCATACCCAATATATCAGTCAGGGTCGCTATGTTTGGAATCCGTCTTTTGTGACCCCGCCACTAATTTTTTCCATCATTTCATTTTATTTACTTTTAACTAAATATTCTATTAAAAAACTTTTATTATTCTCTGTCAGCATTGGTCTGGCAATTTCCTTGTCTTATTCTGTTGCCCCAATTTTGATTGCTTTCTCTGTTTACTGGCTGATTTTCATCCGCAAACATATTTTGACTATCGCGCTATGGCTCTCCAGCGCTATAGCGCTAATTAATTTGCCAACAATTTTCTTTGAACTACGGCACCATTTTCAATTATCCAAAGCACTTCTAACCCGACCTTCACCAGTCCAGGAAGGCTTAACTTTTATTACCAAATTCTCCAAATTATCTGGTTTCATTTTTTCTACACCTAATTACAATTTAAATATATTTTTATTTATTTTAGTAATAATTTTTTGTAGTTATTTAATATATAAAAATCTTAAAAACACTAAATCTTTGTCTTTTGTTATTTCTTTTTTATTTTTAACAATTACCGTTCTTTCCTTTGTTACCCCAATTAGCGTTCAAGCCCATTACATCTTTGCTTTTACCAGTTTACTTTTTGTCCTGATCGCCACTTTAAACAAATACGCAATTACCATCGTCTTGATAATATTTTCCTATATTTATTTACATCCGACAATTTTATCGCAGTATTTTAAACCTTCCCCCAGAACCTATAATCAAATTGTTAACTGCTATAAAACATATTGTTCTACATTAAACGAACCCACCTTTGTATCGGTACAATCTAATTTCCATCCTTTTCATAACGGACCGGAACATCGATATTTAATGTCCCAAAATGGTTGTGATGTAAAATCAATCGAAACTGAAAACGGTTCCGCTAAATATATGACAGTAGTTGTTGATAATGGTAGCTTCGATGAAAATACTAAATATTATGAACTCGATTTGTTTGGTAAATATAAAAACACCTCCAAACTAAACTGCCTGACGAATTTTCAAATTGTTACACTAGAGAAATTATAAACTAATTATTTTTTCCCAGGGATATTGCTCGTTACCAAAATGACCATAACGGGCTGTTTTTTGATATATCGGTTTTCTTAAATTTAATTTTTCAATAATTCCTCCGACTGATAAATCAATCAAACCCCAACCAAAATCCTCAATTATTTTTTGATCTTTTTTGGCTGTTCCAAAAGTTTCAATTGCTTTACCTACCGGATTCAACTGACCGATGGCATAAGCTAATTGAACCTCGCAGCGGTCTGCTAAACCGGTCGCTACAATATTTTTGGCAATATATCTGGCTGCATAAGCTGCACTTCGATCAACCTTGGTCGGATCTTTACCCGAAAAACAGCCACCACCGATTTTACCCATCCCTCCGTAAGTATCGACTACAATCTTTCTACCGGTTACTCCGGTATCAGATGCCGGTCCGCCAATTTCCCATCTTCCGGTACCATTGAAAATTATATTATTGATATTTAATTTAAAATCATATTTTTCTAAAATTGGTATCACCACATTTTCATAAAAAAATATTTTTAATTCTTCTTCTTTAATTTCTTCGTAATTCATGGGCTTAGCCAAAACTACTTTTTCAATTCCTGCTGGTTTACCATTGTCGTATCTGACCGTTACTTGCGATTTTCCGTCCGGTCGCAACCACTTATATACTTCCTGCAATTCGTCCATTCTTTTACACAAATCGTGTGCCATAGTAATTGGTAAGGGCATTAAATCTTCTGTTTCATTGCAGGCATATCCAAACATCATTCCCTGATCTCCGGCACCTCCATCATCTACCCCCAATGCAATATCCGGCGATTGTTGATGAACATAAATATCAACAGGGGAATAGTCACCAAAATTTAATACTTTATCTACATAACCCAATTCTCTTACTTTATCTCTGGCTATCTTTTCAAAATCAATTTTTTCCTGGCAAGTTATCTCACCGGCTAAAACAATTTTATTAACGGTTACCAAAGTTTCAATTGCTACCCGGGATATTCTGTCGAAACTTAATGCCTCATCTAACACCGCATCTGAAATTTGATCACATACCTTATCCGGATGCCCAGCACATACTGATTCTGAAGAAAACAGGGAATAATTCATACTATTTTTCCTTTTTAAATATATAAAGGCTTGTCCTCCCCGCCATCCGGGAAAGAGGGCACCGTGATCCCAACTTTACGTCGGGGCTCGGTTGCCGACCCCTACGTCCGAAAGCTTTCGGACAAGGAGATACTCTTGACAATGCTTTTTGATAATATCGAGCCAATCTTTACTTGTCAA
>JAYRQZ010000003.1:0-8928 GCA_041910355.1 Candidatus Woesebacteria bacterium
ACCCGAACCACCAATATTAACCGGAGTAGCACCAATTCCTAAAGGTAAATCACCTTTATTGTTGGCGGCATATTGATTGAGAGCATTTAAGATTGCGTTAACGTCACTACTTCTTTTGGTGTCATTGGCCTGGGCAAATTGTTTTGCCGGGTTGATGGCAATAAGAGTAATAGCGAGCAAAAGAGCAAGGATACCGATAACGACTAAAAGTTCGATAAGGGTAAAGCCCTTTTTGTTGGTTAGTTTGAGCGTTTTTTGTTTCATCAATATAAGACTAAAATAATTATGAGGTGGATGTCAAGGGGTAGGTTGACCAATTATTTTGGTAGTAGTGATTAAAACGTCAAAATCGATCAAATCAGAAGATTCAATTTCGGTTGATAGACCGGCTATTGTTTCAACTGTTTGCCTGATAAGTTGGCGCGATTCGGAGTTGACGGAGGGTGAAAAACTAATGGTGTTTTTGGTAGCGGTAACAACTGATGATGAAGAAGGAGTAATTTGTTTGAAACCGGCTGAGATCAAGGACTGTTTGATTTTGGCTGCCTGATTAGCAACACCGGAACTATTGACGACTTTAATTCTCAAGTTTTCTTTGGAAACGAATTCAATTGTTGGGGTGGGAGTTGTTTGATTTATTGTTGGTGAGGGGTTTTGAATGTTAGATTTATTAGGAGTAACAATAGGTAAGGGTGGTTTCATCAAACGCGGCCTGACAAATATAAAACCAAGTAATACTACAAAAAGTAAACAAAAAACTGCTAATAAAATGTAAGCACGGGTGTTATCTTCTTTGGGTTTGTGAATTTGAATGGAGGTAATTTTGTCAATATCTTGACTGGTTATCAAACTAAAAGGAAGTAATAGTTTGGATTTTTGAAATATGTCTTTGACTTCTTTGGGAAGATAATCGGTTAATTTTAGATTATAATTTTCTAAAATAAAATATGGTATAACAGCGACAATGTTAATGTTGTTTTTTTCAACCACCTTAACTAAAGGTTCGTAATAGTTTCTGTTTAAAGCTACAACACATGGTTGATTGCCAACTGGATAATCTTTATAAATTAAGTTTTTATAAGGAATAATTTCCAGGAAATTGTCTATTTGACTTTGCCGTTGTTCAGAATCGGTAGATAAGACAATGTTTTTTTGATAGTAGACATCCGGAGAAATAACTAAAATTACATTACCGGTTATCAACTTTGATTGGACTAAAAAATTTGTAACCAATAATTCATAAGCATCAGCATCAATAATATCGATATCGGAAACAATATTGACCGGTAATTCCAACTTTAATGGAGTTGGTAATTGATTACCGGCAACAATTATCTGTTGACGGTCGAGATAAATAATAATTTTTGAAATTGTTGACATGTTTATTCCTCTTTCCAAGAACTGACGGTGGTAATACCGCCGGTATTATTTATTGTAACCCGAATTGACCGCTGATGTTGACCGACAACACCCTGAGATACAAAAGTAAACGGATTGGTAGAGGCAATGCTGATAGTAGCTAATCCCCCATTTACAGGTAAGGTTCCGCCAGTATAAGACGGATTTCTTAGTATTTTTATTAGAGCATCTTCGGCGCCACTTTCGGCTACAACTAAAGCTTCGTTTGCCTCTAACAAATTGGCAGTTGAGGACATATTGGTATTGATTAAACCGACAGAAGCAGAAATTACTGACAGACCAACGAACATAATTATTAACAAGGATGTAAGAGCCTGACCGTTATTTTTTAATAAAAATTGTTTTGTTTTCATCTGATGGTGGCAAAGGTAGTAAAAGATTTAGTTTTGACACCGGAATTATCAACCACATCACTGGTAATAGTAAAAGATAGCCTTAAACCATTCTCTCCGCCGGAATTACCAAGACGAACAACAGAAAAATTGGAAATAGTGGTATCAACATCGTTTAAATTATAGGAACCGGTAGCATCAGTTAATTGGAGTCGATTTCCAGAAATGGTATAGGTGGCATTGGTGGTACCTATCCTTAAAACCATAGTTGTACCGGAAGAACCGATTGAGGCGGGAGTTATGATTGCATCAGCTTGATTAATGTCATGAGTTAATTTGGTCAAGAGAAAATTTCCATTAGTCTGAACCAAAGAAACGGCGGTAGAACGGGTTTGAGTGCTGAGAATTTGTGAAAATAAATTAAAAAGAGCGACGATAAATATTGATAAAAGACCCATATATAAAGTAAGTTCAACGATAGTGGTGCCTTGGTGATAATTATTTTTCATCTAGGGAGAATAATTAACGGTAATATCTAAAAGTGACGGGGTAAATGAATTATCGGTAGTACTGAAATAGCCTTTGTATTTAATACAGCGACCGGGGTTGGAGTAATTTTGATAACCTGTTAAAGGAATTGGTCCACTTATGGTATTGCCTGAAGGTAAAAAATAGCTGCCTGTGTAATTGTTGGGATCAGGTCCGATAAACGTATATAATGCGTTGGCACAACTACCGTTAACAGCATTGGCTACAGCAACTTGTAAAGAAATAGATGTCTGGGCGGGATTGGTAATATTGGCACTAAAACGATTAACAGCGGTAGAGTTGGTAGTATCGAAAATTGATGACTCGAAAGAGCCCTCGGAAACATAAATACCAACATCAGGACCACCTTGTATAATTTTTAACTGTTTGTCGTTGGTATTAGCTACCATATAAACAAAATTGTCACCATCAGCTTCTGAAACTGAAGTAAGATCATTAAAACCTTGATCAAAATTTATTCCACCACAATAGGCAGGTGATGTTTCAGTACTAATATTTAATACTTGATATTCTTGAGCGTCATTGGAATTTACAGTTCCGTCTTTGCCTACCAATATAGCTCTCTGACCATTTAACACCGTCAACGACCGTCGAGGATAAAGCTCCATATCAGCACCAGAACCATAGTAGTATCCACTGGTTGGTGGCGAAACGCTGCCGGACATAAAACTAGGACTAGTCTTATTCGAGGTATTAAGCACATAAAGTTGATAACTGTCAGGTTGACCATTATTATTGGCATCAACACCACCATTTGAAGAAATATATGCCCGACTGCCATCGGCGTTAGCATAAACTGAATTGGCTGCCTCCTCCGTTCCTGACTGGCTATTAAAATCAAGTGAGCTAATTCTTTTCCAACCACTATTTCCGCCGGTTATTCGACCACAACTACTATTACTAATATTGGGACTACTACCGCCATCAGGAACTGAAGTAACATTAACAATATTAAATTCCGGATTTACTCCGGCACCTACAGCCACATATACATAAGTACTACTGCCAACTTTTACCGGATAAATGTCATTATTTGCATACAATTCAATATTACCTCCATCCGAGCAATCATCGTGTGCCGGATAAGCAGTGCTACTCCAACTGGTACCAGTTTCACCTGAGCTATATTTACGATCAATCCCCGAACCGGGAGAGCATTCATAACCATCCATCTCAATCCGGCAACCAACCATATCGAGTCCATTGCTAGTTGATTTTGAATCAATATTACTTAAATCAAAAACATAAAGATAACCACCTGAAGCAACGTAACCGCGATCTTCCAAAACAGCCAAAGAGACACCGCCGTATCCGAAAGGAGTTTGATCTTGCGAACCAGTACCCTGATAAATTCTAGTGTTAAAAAAAGTCCAATATTTATAAATTTTATTGACCGGATCAGCGTACTCACCCAATGTTCCATTATCATTACTCGGATCGTTGTCGTCAACCATAATTGCAATAACTTCTTTGTCAGGTAAATTAGTAGCTATCAATGCATAAGTTTTACCTGGTCCGGTATTGTAATGAATTTTGACAGCAACCCAATCCAGAGAAAAGTCACGATTGGTATTACTGGACACGTTTATAACCCGGAGACGAAAATTAGCGTTTGAAAGATCTGACTCGGACCAACCATGACCCCAGTTGTCAGACGAACCACCCAATAAATAAGTAGTTTGACTTGTGCTTAGAGTGGAAGTTGATTTGGTACTAGTCCAAGTTACACCTCCGTCCCACGATAATTGAATACACATTTTCGGCGAACCTGTGGTGCTATCTACCCGAGCATCGAGACGAACTTCAATGCCATTGATCGTAGTGTTTTGCGGAAGATTAAAATTGTAATTATAAAATTGGTGTTTGTCCTTGTCGCTATCAGTACAACCGGTATTAGTACCACTACCACTATTGGTGTCGATAGCATAAGTTGTGTCGTCGATATAGGCACCATTGGGGCTAGTTTGAAAACCGTTGTTATCACCACCTGAATCAACTGTGTTGGCTGATGGACTTAGAAAACCAGTATTGGTATTACCAGACGACTTGTAATATTTTATATCATTGGTTTTAAAGTTATTATCAATTCCAATACCGCTAGGAAGATAAGAAGGATTGCTGTATTTACCCGAGTCTAATGTAAAAGTACCTTCGAGATTGGGAGCTGGTGTTTCTGTATTTGCCGAAACAGTTAAATAAGCCATTTTAACCGAATTTGAGGTTTGGGGCGATATGGCCACAAAAACGTCATTTGGAATCGTATTAGTTGTAGCAGAAGTAGTGGCAGCAACAGCTACCGGAGGACCGTCGGGCAAATCGATAGTGGCGCTTGAAAGTGAAGGTGAGCACCATTTGGCGTAGCCATTATTAGCTAAAATAACTTCTCCTCCGGCACTATTGGCTGTTTGAGTACCGATAGTGGTTCCAATGTTAAATTCGGACTGACTAGTTTGAGTATAAGCAAAATTATCTAAATAGCGCGAATAATAAGTGGTGTTGTTAATATTACTTAAACGGGGATATTGCCAGTTAATATTAAAAGTAATTTTTTTAGTAGAAGGATCGAGTGTGCCAGATGAACTAATATTACCAAGGCTGTCACGATATACATCGTCTATGATGACACTACGATCAAAATCACCCACAACTTCTGTTCCTGAAGCTAAGGTCCAAGTGTTGGCTGAAATGGCAGGATGATAGGTACCATTTACTGAAATATTGTCCCAACCACTTTCGCGAATTATACGCAAAGACTCCTGAGTTTCTTTAAGTAAAGCCAGGGCAGACGACTGCTGATCCTGTTGTGGTTCACCCTGACGGGTAGTGATGAGTCCCCCAACCACAGTCGGAGCAATTATTGCCATTAGGGCAACGGCAATAATAATTTCAACTAAGACTGAGCCGGATTTATAAAACCGATTCAATAACACCATACTTATTTATTGTAATGGTCTTTTGGCTACCAATGTTAGTTTGAGTAAAAGTAATGGTATTGTTTGACGGAGAAAAGTTTTTAATAATGCCGCTATTTTTAAGAAAAACAATAACAGAACCGGCGGAAGTTGATGAAGTATCAATATCATCGACAACAACATCAAAATTGGCTGGATCGGAAGCGTTATAACTACTTCCCCGAAATAAAGTGTATTTGCCTGATGTAAAATAAATTCCATAATCACTACTGTCGCCCTGACCTTCGGTATTACCGGTTAAAGCGTTTAATTGCTGCTGTTTTAGATCGGCAATAAAAAGCCGAACGGTGTTGTCAAGAGAAGATTGGGGAACGGTGTTGGTTAAATTTAGAGAAGTGATAGTAAATAAAATTGCCAAAATTCCCATAATAATAAGTATTTCGACTAAAGTAAAGCCTTTTTTTGATTTCATACTTTATTATGAATTAGACCTTTTTTGTTTGAATTCTGAAATTCCTTGCGATATTTTTCTAGTAAGGCAGAAGAAAACTTCGGCAGGGTAAAACTAAAAGTCGAACCTTTGTTTAGTCCAGGTGAAGTACCCCAGATTTTACCATCATGAAGAGTTATTATTTGTTTACAAATATATAATCCAAGCCCAGTACCATTGGCCCGAGCGGATTGATTTGTTTGATAAGAACCTCGGATAAAACCGAATTTTTGAAATAAATTTTTTTTCATATCCAGATTCATACCAAGACCAGCATCAGAAATTTTAGTGATTACAGAATCGTTATCGTTTTGAAAACTGATCAATATAGTACCTTTCTTAAAAGAATATTTAAGAGCGTTATCGAGTAAATTAAAAACAACTTCCTTAATTTTGTCAGCATCAGCGATAACATCGCTAGAGTTAATATTGGAATTAATAACTATTTTGATACCGAGCAACTTGGCCCGAGGAATAAGTTCATTAACAGATTCTTGAACCAACTTAATCAGATTAACTTTATTCATTAAAAAGGAAATATGGCCCGATTCTATTCGGGAAATGTTTAATAAATCATTAACGAGCTTGATTGATCTATCAGTTGAATCGTAAGCACGTTTTAAATAATAACTTTGCTTTGGTTTTATCGGACCACCGCGACCGCTTATCGCCATCCATAGATAGGCTTTGATGGCAGTCATCGGGGTTCGGAGTTCATGAGAAGTGATTGATATAAATTCGTCTTTTTTCTTATCAATGTCCTCAGCGGCAAGAATTGACTCGGCCAATGAAATTCCATAACCCATTAAATAAACAAGAATAATAATTCTAAGAATAAGTGCAACTATGTTGATTAAGTCGGGTGTTAAATTTCCTGATAAAACTAGCAGTGACCATTCGATTACCGTAAATGTGCCAGTAATAATGACAATAATAGGAGGTAAAAACAGATTAAGGTTAAGCGAAGACTCCATTAAGGTAAGTGTACTAATGAGAAAAAGTGGACCATTGATACGATCGATTAAAATCAAAAATGTTAATAAAAATAAAGTATTGGCAATTATTTGAAGATTTAAAATTGTTTGAAATTCGTTATTGTTATGTTTTTGGATGTAAATATATATTTCGGTAACAACGTTGGTTACGAAAGCAATAGTAATAACTATTGACAAAGCCAATTGATGGTTAAAAGTAAAGGAAGGAAAAATATTTTGGATGAAACTGACAATTAACCAAAATAAACCAATAATGAATAATTTGGCGATGCTTGAGAGCTGATGAAGGCGAGAGGTGATTTGTCTAATACTGGTCGGATATTGCATTTGGTTAATATAGGTATAACATAATTAGCCTTATGATTTGAACAAAGGGAGTTTGCTATTAATATAAATTTAAGTACAATGATGTTATGCGTAAAATATTGTTAGTAGACGACGATTTGTATCTGAGAGATGTTTACAAAGAAGTTTTTGTTGAAGATGGTTTTGAGGTTGACATAGCAATTGATGGTAAAGATGGATTAAAGAAAATTATGGAAGGTGGTTACGATTTAATATTATTGGATATTATGATGCCATATCTAGACGGTTTAGGAATTTTAAATATTTTAAAAGATAGAAAACCAAAAAAAACAAATGGACCAATAGTGGTACTTACAAATTTGGCACAAGATCTGATTATGGAAGAAGCACAAAATAATGGAGCGTTGATATGCCTCAACAAATCTAATTATAATCCCGACCAGTTGTTGATAAAAATAAAAGAGTTGTTGAAATAAAATCAAAATCAGATTTTGCTGTGAATAATTCCAATTTCACTATTATGTTGGTAATCTTTTTGATAGAGTTTAAGTTTGGCTGGTGTTGAAATAGGCAAAGAAAAAGTAAAGACAGACCCTTTGCCTACACCGGGCGAGGTGGCAGAAATGTCACCGTGATGTAATTTTAAGATTTGTTTACAGATGTATAACCCAAGACCAGTTCCTTGAGTAGTAGAAGTTTGGTTTGTTTTATACGAACCTTTAATTAAACCAAATTTTTGGAAAAGATTTTGAATCATTTCCGGAGACAAGCCTGCACCGGTGTCGGCAACGCTAACAAAAACTAAGTCGTCTTTTAATTGAAAATCGACTTTTATCGTACCGTTTTTTGGAGTAAATTTAAAAGAATTACCAATAAGATTGATCAATACTTCTTTGATTTTGTCACCATCGGCAATTACTTTGGGAAGGTTATTGTTGGAGGTAGCGGCAAGATTAATATTCAATTCTTTGGCCCGAGGTGAAACTTCGTCAATTACATCGTTAACCAATTTAACAATATCGATACTAGTTAGTTCGAGTGATATCCGACCGGATTCGATTCGGGAAATGTTGAGCATATTATTGACCAGTTTGATAAGACGGTCAGTAGAATCATAAGAACGTTCCAAATAAAATTTTTGTTTGTCTGTTAATGGGCCACCTTGACCGTCAAGAGCCATCCAGAGATAAGATTTGATGGCGGTCATCGGGGTTCGGAGTTCGTGAGAAGCAACGGAAACAAATTCGTCTTTTAGGACATCGAGCTCTTTTAATTTGAGATTGGCCTTTTCAATTGTTGCGTAAAGCAAAGCGTTGTCCAGAGCAATGGCAATTATATTTTGAAGACTGTCTAATAGTTTGCGCTGTTGATCAAAATCAAATTCGTTGTCCGGACCCATGCCAACAGTTAATATGCCGATTGTTTTGCCATTTACTACTAGCGGATAAACTATATATTCTGTTATTTTTAAGATGGACTGTATTTGGGTAATATTATCTAAATCAAGATCTAAGCCGGGGAAAGTATTTAAATCTTTTGACAGTTCGATGGTTTTATTGATAAATGATTTTTTTAGTAAATTATCACCTTTGGTAAGTGATGGTTTGAAGGAAGATAAATTCCGATGGGCTTTTTTTAATAAATCGTTGTCAAGTTTTGAAAAAGCAACAGACAAAGGCTCGAGGGAAGTGTGCGTATGGTTGGCGAGATATAAAATAGACAGTTCGAAACCAGCCTCACTAACAATTATTTTGCATAGTTCGCTGCTAACTGTCTGAATATCATTAAGAGTACTTAAAATTAACACCTCGATCTGACGTAATAGTAATAAAATTTTATTCTGACGAGCCAGTTCCAGATTTTTTTTATACATCTCTTTGGTAATATGTTCCAATTGCAAACCAACGTTTTGGGAAACAGCAGCC
>JAYRQZ010000004.1:0-4740 GCA_041910355.1 Candidatus Woesebacteria bacterium
AGCTCCACACCTGATGCGGATAAAGTTTGTCGGCTTGACGCTGACAATAGTTTATACCTAAGTTTTGAATTTCCTGCCGGTCAAAACCTAGTTATTTTTGATCTCCCCAATGGCCGTAAACTCCAAATAACCATCGATATATTAGAATACGGCTTTTACGAATACCGCACCAAATTGCTTTAATCAAGTGCTTCTTTCACAACGCTGTTTATTTATAAAAACACACACTAGGCCTTATGTTTACAAGAAAAACAAGGGTCATTGGCTAAAATAGACCCATTGTATATATTTGCTGCTTCACGACAACCCCCATCACAGACATTGAGATGTTTGCACTTATAGCACATATTGGGAATGTAATCGGATTTAGCAAAACTCTGCCAATATTTATCAGTCTTCAAACTCAAAAGATCTTTTACTAAACATAATCTTCGCGGAGAAAGGTTGCATACTTTTATATATCCGCTTGGGTCAATCACAAAAAAATATTTCGCCCCAGCACATTTGGAGCCAACTCCTAAATATTTGTATTTTTTTGGATCTTTGATTATACAATATGGAATTTCAACTCCAATGTGACCTTGTCGGCTGGATTTTGATAAAACCTCTTCGGCAATATCAAGCATTTGGTTAATATCTTCGTTTGACAAAAGATATTTTTTATACTTCAAACCTCTTCCACCAGGTACAAACCGATTAAGCAATACATAACCGGCACCATAAATAAGTGGCAGGGCAATATTGCGATACAATTCGTTTAAGTTAACTTTGGTAACAGTGATATTGGCGACAGTAGACAACCTCATCTCCTGTGCCTTTTGAAAAGTTTTCATAATAGCCTCCACATGATCAACTCCAGTATGCTCTTTGAAGGTATTGATTCCAGGAACACTAATACTCAATTGCATGACATATTTTTTTAACATTTTCAGCTTGGATTCATCCAACAACAGACCGTTGGTAATAATCGATACACTCAGTTGTTTCTTCCTTATATACTTGATAATTTGTTCTAAATCTTTTCTTAAAAAAGGTTCCCCTCCAGACAAAGTAATGTGCCCAACTCCATATTTTTTAACCATGTCAATATTACGAAAAATTTCTGCAGTAGTTAATTCCCGATATTTATTATAAGAATTCTTGCTTTCCCAAGGGCAAGAACAGAATATACACAGATGATTACAGGAATACGTCAACTCCATTATCACGGACCTGGGCAAAATAAAGTTTCTCACGACGCACTGGAATATTAGAATTTATCCTTCTTTAATTCTACTACAGGTTTGACAACATCAGGCTTTTCTGGGATATTAGTCACTCCTCTGTCACCCAACGGTACCTCTGGATTAGGAATATAAGGGTCAAAACACATAACCAAAGGCCGATCAATTTGGGGATACTTTGCATTTCTTAGATATGGATATTTTTTTAGAAACTCTTCCAACATTGTGGCCAAATCCTCTTCACTCATATCGGTTAATTTTTTAAACTCATTTCTCATATCCCCCAACTTCGCTACCTTTTCATCTCGACTAAGTTCAACTGGTTCTACTCTAGGCAAACTTAATGTCTCAAGGTTTTGTGCTCCTGGTTCTGCCATATATTTTTATTTAACTTCTAATAACCCACAATAACATATAACACTACAAAAAGTCAAAAATACTTACGCTTCAACTTCTGCCTCACCATTTGTATCTGCAGGCATCTCCTGATTGAAAACATCCAAAAAATGCGTACCTGCAATCTTTTTGGTTACCAGAAAAATTTTCGATGCCTTGGCCACAGCTTCCTGAAGTTCTTTGATTTTCTCAGTTAATTTACCCAAGTCTTCCTCCATCTCTGGATATAAGTCTACCGGCTTAGTTTTATCACTGATTTTCCAAAAAGGTGGTGCAAACGTCCCGGCTGCAATTTCACTAACCGCGCGATTAAGATTATTTAAAAATATCTGCACTTGTCGAACATCAATATCTTTTCCGTCAAAGCCTGAATCTATTGTTGTCATTGACTCCAAAAACATATCCAGTCCTGACGATTTTAAAAAATTTCCCATAATATCACCACCATCAGATCCTACTTCTCTCCTCATGCCCTCATATAGTATTGTTTTTATGTTATCTTCTCTAAATGGGTCTCTTGAACCAACCTGCCCGATTAACTTACCAAAAGTAGGTTGTATATCCGCCCAAATTCCGCCAATCTCTACCGACTGATCAGCCATTTCTTCTTTGACCGCGTTTATCCGGTCATAATAAAGAGATTTATTTTCTGCAAAATCCCTACCCCAAGCCTGAATTCCTTCCAATAACGCCGGTTCCTTTTCTGTCTGCTTTCTCAACTGTTTCCAATTCCGTAACATTGCCATTTTCAATTCTTGAAGCTCTGCCATGTCAGCCGCAGTTTTCATTTTTTTGGCGTCTTCTCTCATCTGATTAATCAATATTCTTCTGGCTTCTATTTCTGCTTCAGGACTGTTTTTGACTTTATCTAAAAGATTATCAAAAATCTCGTCAACTTTATCAAGTTTTTCTCCAATTCTACCATTCGTCTCATCTTTACCAAGACCTGCCTCAACAGCTGCTGCCTTTGGCATCGATGCCACACCAGGAGCCGGCATAATAATTTGTTTTTGCTCTGGACCAACTGGCATCGATTTTGACAAATCTTCAGCGTTAAAACCACCTTCTCTTACATCCGTCATATACCAACTATACTAATTTATATTCCCCGCTAATGCAATATTTTATTGCAACTACTTTTCTGACGCTTCTGCAATCGCCTGGGAAAATGTAATCCCACGTGCAGCATTACCGGCAATAGCATTCGTTCCAAGACGTTGCATTGCATCGGCAAATTGCTGTTCGGGACTCGCTTGACTATCAGATTCTCTCACAAATCCACTCATCGCTTGTTGTAGTGCAACTTTATCCCTTACCAAGTGCCCATCTTCATCAATGCTCGAAATCCCCATCATAATCTCAGCCACTGCTTCGGGAGGTACACCCTTATAACTTAAATTCGCCTCAATAGATTTTATTTTCGCAACTGTTGCTCTATAAACATCACCCCAAAGAAGATCATTGTTTCTAGCCAGATTCTCCAATAATCCTCTATCAAGAACCAAATTATTATAATCATCCCTCAATTCCGGGCTTTCATCAGCCAAAAGCACATAAATCGACCGACTAGCCAATTCATTAAAATTCATACCTTGATAACCCAGTCTACTTTTATCTTCACTTGAACCCATAAATAGTTTTAATTATTAACTAACCAGATTATATCCTAAAAACAAATATTCACCAAAAAAATTACCAAAAATTTTCTTTTTCCCAACTGATTGCCAAAAACATTATGATATATTTATATCATCTTGACCTACTAGTATCCGATATGTTTTAATGAATACAGTTATACATTACATTGATACAAGAGGAGCCACCCAATGGACGATCAAACAATGTCACAAGATAAACTTGTGAAACAAAATTCTGCCCCCAAGAAAATCAACGGTGTGTCTATCGACAACCTTCCTGATCTCTTGACTGTTGCTGAAGTTGCTGACCTGCTTCGTGTATCCAAACTCACCATCAAACGCTGGGGTAAACGGGGCAAGCTCCCTGCCATCCGGATTAACGCCCGTGGTGACCGTCGATACCGTAAAGAAGCGGTACTCTGGTTACTTGGAATTCAAACCGAATAATGCCAATAAACTGTTTTGAAAAAGGATTACTAATTACTGATGACCTCGGACTAATAGGAGAAAAAGTAAATAGTATCTTAGCTAAAACACAATTTCAGAGACGTTTTCTTCAAATCGTTGATGAAAATGACTATGTCGTTGGTTTTGGCTTTATGACAATTCCCAAAGCTAGATCAATCGCCACAGGAAACACTCGTAATCAAAACGGACTAACAACAGAATAGTCAATTTCTTTTGCCTTCAAAGGGGTTTAGGTAACACTAGACTCCTTTTTTGGTTGTGCTACAGTTAATTAGTAATGTTTAATCTAAGAAATACACTACTTTGGATAAGTTTGATTGTTATTAATATCGGTATGATAGTTTCAGTAGTTTATTTAAATCACAAAACTATTTACTTATCACAAGCCTCTACCACTGATACTAATCCCAGCTGTTCATCAATTACCATAACTTCTTCAGATGGTAGTACCAACAGAAAGGTATTTAAACCGGGCGAAAAGATTACAGTTACTGCCATCGGAGGACCAACAGCTCAAAAAGTTCAGGTCAGATATGCACCATCACGTCAAATAATAAACGGCTCTAACAAAAAACCATTTCCCTCAATTGAAATTCCTCAAACCTCCTTCGACAATACAACCAAAATTTGGAAATCTGTTAATTGGACCATTCCTTCAACCAGCGGTGAATATATTGTTATGGTTAATGCCTTTAATTCCGCTAACGCTTTTTGCGCTAGTAACCCAACATATAATTGCAGCGGATGTCAAACTGGTACTATGGCCGGTACTGGTTTTACTTCGGGACAAATCCCCTGTTCCGGATGTCATACTCAATTCGCTGTCGACGATAATTTAGACCTGTCTGCCTCATCTGGTGGGGTATTGGATATGAAAAATTATTTTCATTTAGATAGTGGCGACTATTGGATGTATCAAGGAACCAATATCTTTTGCGGCGTTGGGAATAACAAAACAGAATGTGCCAATCCGGTAAATTTCATTGCCAGGATGGCTGTGGAGGAAAAAGTAAAGC
>JAYRQZ010000005.1:0-10262 GCA_041910355.1 Candidatus Woesebacteria bacterium
TGATAATAATCATAGTAAGATACAAAGTAAGAAACCTTGTTTTTAGGAAATAGATCTTTAAATTCCTGATAAAGTTGACCGGCCAGGGTTTTGTTGTGCGAAATAACCAAAGTTGGTAATTTGGTTTGATTTATAACATTAGCAATGGTAAAAGTTTTACCTGATCCAGTAACCCCGAGCAATGTTTGACGATAATGATTGCCATTAATACCACTAACTAGCGATGATATGGCTTTGGGCTGATCGCCAGCAGGATGTAAATTTGTTACTAACTCAAACGACATATGTTATTGTATCAATAATTCGGGTTATTTTCGGGTATTAAAAATTAAAATTCAAACAATTCAGTATGATTACGAAATACATACCAGAACATATCTTCACCGTTACTGCCTTGTTTAACTGGGTCTGGCATTTGCTTTAAATCAGTTAATAAATTGTTTAGTATGACTTTAGCATCTTTTTTAAGTCCCGCATCACCAAGATGAATTAAAGCTTGTCCGGCAAATAAAGGGCAAATTTCTGATACGGTGTATGGATTACCAAAAAAAGTTCCGCAACTGGCACGGGTATTTAAGGCTGACACTTTAGCACTGATTAAAGACAAATCTATTCCGGAATGATGTCCTCCTGGATTCAAAAATGCGGTTTCGTATCTATCGATAACAGCTGATCGATACCCTGACCCACATTCTCGTCTGACAACATCAGTTATGGCTTGATTAAAATTGTTAAAGGCTTGATAAAAAGGCTGTTTCCATCTAGCATCTTGCCCATCACGACAACTACATTCAGTGTGCCATCTTTTAAGATCTCCACAACGACAACTCCAAGATGATCTTTCAACAAGTTTAGCTTTTGGAATTTCTTTGGGAATATCGACATCATTTATTGATATCGGTTCAATGCCGTTATTGGTTAAAGAATTTGTGAGTAACCAATTTATAAAATGTCTGGCACCTTCAGAATGAAGCCCGAATGTTTCAATATCAGTCCAGGCATTTACGATATTGTGAAAACTATACTTGGGAACAATAATTGATCTAGTAAAATAATCGGCATTATCTTTACGATTGAAGCCCAGTTCCCGCGATACTTCGCTATCAAATGCAAATCCAATGATGCTTCTCTTATTAGGTAAATTTATTTGCACAATGGCATTGTTACAATTTCTTCCATCGGCCAAAATCAATTGCTCGGGCGCACAAATTACTCCAACGTAGCCCGATTCTGATAAAACTTCTAGCGTTTCGGTGTCAAGAGCTGTTTTTCTGGTGGCCAAAAAAATTTTGGTTTTGCACCGCCGGAAGCATCACGAAATTTATTTAATCCTGCCCGAATTAATATGGTTTTATCCTCACGAGATATATCGGGCAAAATAACATGACTAAAACAATCACCAACACCGTTATCCGCCAAACTACTTTGAATTTTCTTGTTAGTTTCAGAATTGTTTGCTTCTAACCAAGTTTGAAGTACACCATAAATATCATAACTTGCCCGACCAAAAAACCCGCTATTAGCTAATGGTGTATAGCATTGTTTATCTGCTTTGTCTGTCCAGTCGGTATTACCCTGCGGAATAGGCCCTATGTCAGATAATATTTCATGACTGGCTTTTCTGGGTGGTTGAAGGCAGTGAACTCCCAAAACAAACAATTTTTTTTTAGAAATATTTTCGGCGATTATCTATTCTATCAAACAATGGAATGTGGATTTTGGGAATGATAAAGTTGAATATAAATGTTGACGAAAGTTTCATCCGTCGCCAATTTTGGTATTAAAGCGATAGATGTTGATGTTGAAGTAAATGTAGCCGAAAAAGGATTTCCTGGATTTGGGATTGTGGGTCTTTCAAGTAAATCAGTGGAGGAAACAAAAGAAAGGGTAAAAACGGCCATTATAAATTCCGACTTCGAGTTTCCGATGGCTAAAATTACTATTAATTTAGCACCTGCCGATTTGCCCAAAGAAGGATCGGGTTATGATCTACCAATAGCAGTTGGAATCCTGGCGTCTTCGGATATTGTTAATTTACCAAAAGAACAATCATATTTTTTTGGAGAGTTATCACTAGACGGTTGTCTAAGACACACAAAAGGAGTTTTTTTATTGGCAGTATTAGCAAAAGAACAAAGAGTTAAAAATATTTTTGTACCACGACTATGTGCTAATGAAGCTTGTGTTATCGACGGACTTAATATATTTCCGGTTGATAATTTAAAAGATTTGGTAAGACATCTTCGAGGCGACAAAATAATAACACCCCTAAAACATATAAATAAATCGGAAATGTTTGATACTATTCTTCCGGAATTTGATATGTCAGAAATATTGGGACAAGACATGGCAAAAAGAGCATTAGAAATTGCGGCCGCCGGCGGACACAATATATTTATGATGGGACCTCCAGGGTCAGGCAAAACAATGCTTTCCCGGGCGATAGCTGGCATTCTACCCGATTTAAACGAAGATGAAAGTCTTGAAGTAACTAAAATTTTTTCAATTACCGGTAATATTCCCGCAGGTGGATCACTAATCCGCCATCGACCTTTTAGATCACCTCATCATACTACGTCTATGGTGGGATTAATTGGCGGAGGTTCAATACCCCATCCCGGTGAGGTTTCAATGGCGCACAGAGGGGTATTGTTTTTGGACGAATTTCCCGAATTTGGCAGAAATTCACTTGAAGCATTACGACAACCACTAGAAGACGGAAAGGTAACAATTTCAAGATCGGCCGGCTCAGTAAGTTTTCCGGCTCAGTTTATGTTGGTGGCGGCAGCTAATCCCTGCCCGTGTGGATTTTTGGGAGATACAAAAAAGGAATGTAAATGTAATGTGCATCAGATCTTGAATTACCAAAAAAAACTTTCCGGACCGATTATGGACCGAATAGATATCCATATCAATGTGCCAGCTGTTAGTGTAAATAAATTGATGCTTAGAAAAAAAAAGGATAATTCTGCTGAAAAATCAGTAATAATAAAAGAAAGAGTTATAAATGCTAGATCAATTCAGAAAAAAAGATTTTTACAATTATCAGGAGTACACTGCAATGCAGATATGTCAAATAAACATTTGGAAGAATACGTTAATTTAACTAGTAGCGGCAGTTTATTATTAAAACAAGCCGTAAACAAATTTTCACTTTCAGCTAGAACCTATTTTAGACTTATAAAAGTAAGTCAGACAATAGCTGATTTGTCACAATCAAGAGAAATATCTGATAACCACATAGCAGAAGCATTGCAATTTCGAATAAGAAGTGCTGACTAAAATGAAATTAAAATCACTTAACTACAATAAAGGTAAGTTCGGAGAAGAATTGGCTAAAAATTGGCTAAAAAATCAAGGATATGTTTTGATTGAATCTAACTTTAAAATAAATATTGGTGAAATTGATTTAGTAATGTCAGATAGTGATTGGCTTGTATTTGTGGAAGTAAAGTATAAGTTTGATGAGAAGAAAGGTTACCCCGAAGAAATGCTTGATAAAAGAAAACTGGCACAGGTAAAAAAAGTAGCCGAATTATACATTTTAAATAATCGTGATTTATTAAAATGTTTTAAAAAATACAGAATTGATGCTGTTTGTATACTCGGTCAAAGGATTAAACATTACAAAAATATTTATGTCTAATTGGAGAGACTGGAAAATCAATATTGCCGATAAAAAATTATTTCCCAAACAATTATTAACATTAAAAAATTTACCAAATAAATTATATTACCGAGGTAATTGGAATAACGAAATATTTGATAAAACAATAGTAATAGTCGGTAGCCGTAAAATGACAAAATACGGACAAGAGATAATTAATAAGTTTATGCCGGATATTGTATCAAAAAATATTACGGTGGTATCCGGTTTTATGTATGGTGTCGACAGTCAAGCTCACAATGAATGCGTAGAACTGGGAGGCAAAACGGTAGCTGTATTGGGATCCGGTTTAAATTATTTAGCCACATCCGACAACGACAAATTATATACAAAAATTTTAGAGTCTGGTGGAATAGTTATATCAGAATATGAAGCTGATTTTAAAGCCACCAGATGGTCGTTTCCGCAACGTAATCGAATCGTAGCCGGACTGGCGACAATTGGAGTATTGGTGGTAGAAGCGGGAATGAAATCAGGTAGTTTAATAACTGCCAGATTAGGTAAAGAAAATGGCAAAAGTGTTTTTTCAATACCCGGTGCGATTAATTCAGCTTCAAGTGCCGGTTGTAATTGGTTAATTAAGAATAATAAAGCTAAAATAGTTACTGAAATTGGTGACATCTTAGCAGGTGTCAAATCTGAACAGATTAAACTATTTCCCAACGATCTAACAGAAATGGAAAGTAGAGTTTATAAATTATTGGAATTGGAACCATTGACAATTGATGAATTAGTTAAAAAAAGTAAATTCGATGTTAGTCAAATTTCAATTGCCATATCGACACTGACTCTTAAAAATATGATTAATGAAGAAAATGGAATACTATATCTTAATTGACTCAAGATCAATTATTCTTTGAATTACTGATAAAGTGGCTAAATAAGTTGGTTCAACTCCCCTTAAAGCCAGGCTGCTTTCACCTAGATTTTTTGATAAAGGATTATCTGAAGCATAATTAATAATGCCGGTATCAAAAGGTAAATTATCTAAATGAGAAATAACACTGTGAGGTTGTTCAGTTAAATTTGATAAATGTTGATAAATTGCTGTCAGGTAGGGTCCGGTTTCCATTTCGATAATATTAAAGTCTGATTCAATATAATTGTTTATCTGTTGGGCATTTTCTAAAAAAGTACCGTAAACAGAGATTGATTTTTGATCTTTAAGTATTGAACTTTTGATGGGAGAAAAAGAGAAATTGTCATTAAAAATATTCTTAGGATAAAAGATATTATTGGTTCTTTCATCAAAAACGATGTTTGGAATTTGAATATCGCCAACCGATCCGGTTAAAATAGCCGCTTTTCCAATTATATATACGCCATTTAATTTTTTTAAAATAGGAAGTAATTCTTTTAGTAAAAAGTAAGCCGAATAACCTAGCGGATACTCTATATTTAATATAAACGAACGGCTGTTTTTGATGATATCTATATTTTTAATTGTCAGATTTGGATCAAGATAGCTTGATTTGGCCAGGGTGGATACCGGAATAAGCTGAGCCAAACATTGGAAGTTTGATTGAGGTTTGATTGTTTTTACCCCCAAAGACTGTTCGTAATTTGTTTTTGATATAGAATCTTGTAGTGATTTAGAAAAATATACCGATGAAATATAATAAAGGAAATCGATAACTCTAAGCTGATTATCGCCCGACTTAAGTTTCTGCCATTCTAAATATAAATCGGGAATATTTTTTTCTATAAAAGTAATAATTTTGTCCTGAATCTGATTGGCATATCCGCTGACAAGATTGACAAGACTATGTGAATTTGAGGAAACAAAATATAACGGAGTATTAGCCAGATCAAAAACCAGAGAATTGATACTGACTTTTTTCCACCAATCTGTATAAATTGATTGGTATAAATTATCATTTAGTTCTGTGGGTAATATCTCTATATCTACATACTGATAAAACGAATTTAAATCTTCTTTCCAGTTTTCACCTAAAACAGATTTTAATTTAGTCCAACTATCAGCATTGATGTTTAATAGACGATAATTGTCCGAATTTAATAATTGATTAAAATCATTGACAGATAGATTTGAGATTTTTTGTCGTTCAATTTGATATGCAATTAAACAATTCAAAAGGTCATCGATATCTGAATCTGAAGTGATAATAGCAATTAATGTTTGGTTTATTTTATCGTAATAATAAAGTCGGCGGCGAGAAGGCGAAGTCACTGTTTCCATAGCGGAAATATCAATATTGCCCAATTGGCTTATATCCTGGCACATAATAATCCGTTTTATTTTGTGAATTTGACCCGGGAGCCGAGGAATACAATAATTTAATACCGAAATATCAACAGTTTCAGAATTTATAAATTGATGCAATGCGGGATTGCATTGTTTGTATGAATCGAACAATTCGGATATTAAAAACTTTTGAGTGTTTTTAATTTTTGAATAATAATTTCGAAGATGAGACTGAATGCTTGATTCAGAAGATCTAATAATAGTAGAATTTAAATTCATAAATACGGAGTCCAATCAGATATGGGGGAGGAGTTGCCGATAATAAAATTGATTGTAAACAATATAACAGCCGGAATTAATAGAACAAGAATAATTAAGATTTGTTTTTTTGAAAGAAACTTTGAAAAGGCCAGAAAAACAAACGGATATACAGGGGCAATATAACGACTAATATCCCGATGGGCAACAAAAATTGATGCTAATACAAATATTGCCGGGTAAATAGTTACAATCGATAATTTAAATTTTTTGTACAAATAGGCAAGAGCAATAAAAGCAATTAAAAAAATATAAACAACATCTTCTAGCCAAATGGTATTGATCCACCTATGGTTGCTAATAAACACCTGGTACGGTAATAAATTTAAATGAATATTGTCACCGCTATGAAAATAGGCCAAAAAATCCCCTGTTTGAATATAGTAACCCCAAAATATTATTAGGGCGGTTAGAGGTATTAGAATATAGGGAAAATATATTTTAATTAAAGGAATAAATTGTTTAGATTTAAAATAATCTATAATGATTAACACTAAATAGGCCATAAATAATAGAATGCCGGGGCTTTTTAATAACAAACTTAAACATCCAAAAACTGCCGAAAAAATATATTTCTGGCGGTAGTAAAAAATAACTGATAAGAGGGTAAAAGCGATAAACCAGGATTCGGGAGCACCAACAAGACGTAGGACCAGCATTCTGGCGGGGAAAAATAAAAATAAAAGTGAAAATATAAACGACTTTTTGGGTTTAATAAATAACTGGAAAAAATAATATAAAGATATAGATAAAAGTACTGAACCAAACAATGAAGACAATAACATTGCTTTGGGAGTGGTTGTGTAAAAGCTAAAGTATTTAATTAAAAGAGGGTAACCAGGGAGATGAGCCGGGTAATATTCGAGTGGTAAAGGTAGGGAAAAGTTGGTGGCGATACATCTTTTGTCGTAGCCACATTTTGATATAACCATATAATTGGGACCGTCAAAATTAGAATAAACTGTTTCTAGAGTTGATTTGGGAAAACCAAATTTTTGAGGTAAATTCAGATAAAAAGAAAACCAAAAGGTAAAGGATATGAGGATGGTAAGGGTAATTAATACAAACAGTTGATAATATTTGGTAAAATTCATCTGTCTTAATTGTACAACATCAATTAGGCCCCATCGTCTAGCGGTTAGGACATTTGGTTCTCATCCAAATAACCGGGGTTCGATTCCCCGTGGGGTCACTAAAACGGCATTTCGTCGGGGACGATTATATCTTCAACCTTATCTTCACTATTTGAATTTGTTGAAGACGAACTGTTGTCGGTTTGAATTATGTCACCAGTTTGATCAGTTGAAATACGACGATCAGTAAAAGGTATAACAGTATCGGCAATGATTTCACTGATATATTTTTTGGTACCGTCCTTGGCATCATATTGGCGATTATCAATCCGTCCGGTTATCGAAACCTTGGTCCCCTTTTTGACAGTATTGGCAATATATTCGGCTTGTTTTCCCCACAAAACGATATTGTGAAAAGTCGGTACATCAGTCCACTGATCGTTTTTTTTAATTGAATGATTAGTGGCAACTCCGAATGTGCAAACCGCCGAGCCCGATGGAGTATATTTTAACTCCGGATCGCGGGTAACATTCCCGGTGATTATTGCTAAATTGATGCTAAAGGCCATATTGGTAATAATTAATGATTAACAATCTATTTTTTGATATCAATTAATTCAACTTCAAATATCAAAGTTGAATTGGGGGGAATAATGTTGCCCGCACCCCGGGATCCATATCCAAACTCGGGAGGAATGATTAATTTACGTTTACCGCCGATTTTCATTCCAACAACACCCTCGTCCCAACCTTTAATAACCTGACCAACTCCGATTTGAGTTTCAAAAGGGCTACCGCGGTCGTAGGAACTATCAAATTTTGTACCATTTTCGAGAGTACCGACATAATGAATTGAAATGTTATCGCCGGTTTTAACTTCGTTACCGGAACCAATTTTTAAATCTTCAACTACTAATTTTTGCATAGGTTTGGTTGGTGTTTGACTAATTAATAATGAATCATCGTTTTTATTACTAATATCTGACGGTGGTTTTGACAATAAATAATATGATCCGATTAGGATAATGCTTATAATTAATATCGTCAAGACAGAATTTTTTGACATCGGATAATTATATAGAATATTTTTAATTAAGAAAGACTATCAACATTGACACCGTAACTCCAATCGATATCTTTAAAAGATTTTAAAGTTGTTAATAGATAATTCTTAATTTGATCGTATGTTTCCTGTTTTTTGGCTTCAAATTTAATTGTTACATAAGGTCCGTTGTGGGAATAACGAATTACAAACATAGAATTATTGGTTTCTAAACGAACACCATCACCAACACTTTCGTCATTTATTATTTTTGACTTTGGACTATCGATAATTAATTTTTGACTTATGTCATTTATAAAATTAATTTTTTTATCATCCGGACATCCTAATTTTATTTCGGGACTAGAGATAATTTGAGGTAGTTTGGATATGTGTTCGCTAAGACTGCCTTTAATCCGTGACAAAAACTCAAGTAATCGTAACGATGAGTATAAACCGTCGTCATGATTGTAAAAGTCTTTGGAAAAAAAGAAATGCCCTGAAAGTTCGCCAATAAAAGCTGCTTTAACTTCCTGATTTTTTTTCTTTAAAAAGGAATGTCCGGTACGCCACATAAAAGGAGTGCCACCATTTTTAATAATGGTATCTTTGACTATGGTAGAACAAATCGAGTTGTACATTATGGTAGAGCCGGGGTGTTGATTTAAAACGTCAATGGCGAAGAGACAAAGAAGGGTGTCGTTCCAGATAATATTGCCCTGATTATCAACGACGCCAATCCGATCACCATCAGCATCAAATGTAAAACCAACCGATGCACCTGGTGTTTCTTTAACCTCATCTGATAAACGTTTTACAACTGTGTATTCTGTAGGGTCGGCGGTACCTAGCGGAAATGAACCATCAATATTACAGTTTTTTTCAATTACATTATAACCGGCTAAACGAAATAATTCCGGTGCCATTTTACCGGCAGTAGTGTTACTACCATCAACAACTACGGTTAATGGTTTATGATCGGGTAATTTAATTAGCAAATCAGAATAGTATTCTTTGTTAATATCACGAAATATCAAACTTCCTTTTTGGGATGATACTGAAAATTTTTCTGATTCAACTAATTTTAAAAGATGTTGGATGCCATCAAATATCAATGTCTCCGAGTAATCGGAAGCTAATTTGAAACCATTATATTCGCCCGGATTATGAGAAGCGGTAATAAAGGCGCCGCCTTTTGTTTTAAGAAAATACTGTGACCAATAAAAAGTGCCGATCATAGTTAAGCCAATGTCGATAACATTAATACCGGTAGATAATAGACCATCAATAAAAAATTGACTGTATTCTTCAGAAGATAATCGGCAATCCCGACCGACAATAGTATCTTTGATTCCATTTTCATTTAAATATGTACCATAAGCTTTGCCAATAAAATTAACAATTTCCGGGTTTAAATCAACTCCGGCTATACCTCTAATATCCGATCCGCGAAATATTTTTGGATTAACATTCATAATGTTTATTAGTTTACATTTTTATTTACATTCTCTCAACAGTACCGATACCCAGAAGCGATAAACCGTCTTTTAATATTTTGGCGGTGGTTTTGGTTAACCATAAACGACTTGATTCTTCTTTTTCGCCTATTATTCTGTATTTGCTATAAAATTCATTGTATTTTCTGGCGATAGAAAGCAGATATTCGGCGATGATTGATGGATTATATTTATTGGCAGCATCGATAATCTTTTCTTCATATTTAAATAATTCCCGAATTAATCTTTGTTCATCCTGATTGTAATCGGCATCATTACTTACGGATTGAATAGCTTTTTCTAGTACACTTTGACATCGAGCGTAAGTGTACTGAAGATATGGTCCGGAATCACCGGACAAGTCCATCATTTTGTCCCATTCAAAAATAATATCTTTTTTGGGATCAGATGATAAGTCGGTAAATTTAACAGCACCGACAGCTACTTTGTTAATCATTAA
>JAYRQZ010000006.1:0-6108 GCA_041910355.1 Candidatus Woesebacteria bacterium
CATCCTTTTTATTTGTCAATCTTTTAATTTTAGATAACAAAGACACTGGTAATCTTAACGAAATCGACTCTGTCGACATTTTAATATTTGGGAAAATTACTTTTTCAGCTTTTGACCAATCCAAATAATCAACCGAGCTATGTGTCGCCCAAAACTGTCTTTCCTGATCCTCATTTTTAAATTTTGGAATTGGTTTTAATTTTTTCATAATCATTTTTTTCTCCTTTGTCCATATCACGGACGGAAATAATTCTAACTTTATTGTTTCTAATAGTAAAAGATAAAAATAATCTCCTTTTGGCACTGGTTATACCTAAAGCATTATATCTTTTTTCAATTTTGGAATGATTAACATCTTCCAATAGCACCAGAGGTTCTTCGACAAAGACCTCTTCTGCCTCTTGATTTGAAACCTGATGTTTAATCAAATTCTTGTCTGAATTTCCGGAATCCCAATCAAATATTAAAGGATCCGGAATAATCTTCATTACCAATAGTATATTACTGCAATATACAATTGTCAATTCCTAGTATCATCATTACCTCCCTCGATAACTTCTCTATTTAACTGTCCATTTTCCACCACAAATTCAGTATACCTCGGTGTCTGATTATTTCTATCCTCGCTGACTGCTCCCACAATCGTTGTCCTGATCCCCTCCAATTCATAGGCCGTCGAGTAGTGTAGGTGGCCGGTAATTATCTCTTTAACATTAAAATCATTAAACAATTTGACCATATTACCGGCTTCTATCGTCACCTCGGTACTCCCTTCTCCCATCACATGAGCCGAAAAATTATTATTAAGTGGCATGTGCATCACAGCAATACATGTCACCACCCGACACTCCTTAACTTCATTTTGCAACCACTGCCACTGGATATCTCCCAATCCCAAATAACTACCATTATTAACCAAAATAAATTTATTGTTTCCTTGCTTAAAACTCTGATAATCCTTGCCCAATACTTGATTAAACAACGGTACTTTCGTTTTATTGGCCGTCCACAAATCGTGGTTCCCCGGAACAACATAGTATTTTACCCCCGATCTATCCAGTACACTTCTAGCACTAACTAGTTCATTTTCTTTTCCAAGCGATGTTAAATCACCGGCCACTATTACAAATTCATCACCCCTTTGTCTACTTATCTTCAAGAATTTCTCAAACTCCTCCCAATCCAAATGAATATCCGCCATCACCCCAAATTTAATTGGTCTTTCCAAAACCACTGTCGGTACCAAAACAATCGGTTTTTTTTCTGTCTTATCACTTCGTCCAAGCCTCATCCACAAAAACAATATCCCCAAAATTATCAAAACCACCAATAAAATTCTTAGCCACCGCTTCATCCTCCTATTCTACCAAAATCATATTTTCAACCTAAAATATTATAAGTCAAAGTTACACTTCCCCACTTTCCCACATAAACTAAATATATTATATAAATATAAGTTAATAATCACATACTATCCCTACCTTGGTGCAATATTTAAACACACCCAAATAAAAATCTGATATAATATCAACAATGACACCGGAAACCCTAACCAAATTTCTAGAAGAACTTAAAACACTGATATCTACCCAATTGGATCCAAACCAGACCGAAAACGACACATTAACAAACCGCGTTTCCCGACTTACACCAGATCAAACTGCTCAGAACATGACTAGGATACTTATGGAAAAAGTTTTCGCTCAAGTCGATAATTTAGAAATCAGTCAATTGACTGCCGATTCTATTAGAACTGCTTTTCCCAAATTAACAAATATCCCTTCTTCACCAACTCTTGACATCGACTCATTAACAACAGGTATTAGTAGTATTGTTCGTTTCGCACACGACAATCCCAAATCCGAAAAGATTCCAGATAACCCTCAAATTGGAACTGATATCACTTTTTTTGCCGCTAATATTGGAAGACATCTATCTAAGCTATAATCCTTGTATGGATTATCAACAAATCTTTTTTGATCTCACTTTACAATTTCCTCATTTAGAAATTCATCAAAATCATCCCCTCGCCCCTTACACCACTCTCAATATCGGCGGTCCAGCCGACATTTTTGTTCACACTAAAACATCTGCAGATTTTATTAATATTTTGTCTTTCCTTTCATTAGAAATTAGAAATTTGAAATTAGACATTAATGACCTCACTATACTTGGCAACGGCTCTAATGTTCTCATCTCCGATTCTGGTATCGAAGGCATAGTTATCAAAAATACCGACAATTCTATCGGTATAATCGATAGCCCACCCGTACCAGTTGATTTCCATCATAGCTATACCCAAAGAAAAGAAAATGAACCGGAAATTTATCTGGATTTCACCAAACTTGATTACGACGAATCCGATAAACCACAAGTATTAGTCAAAATTTCTTCCGGCACCTCACTACCAACCGCTATAAATACCTTGCTCGATCAAGGTATCACCGGCCTCCAATGGTTTGCCTATATCCCTGGTACTGTCGGCGGCGCCACCTGGTACAACATTCACGGCGGTGCCTACCATTTTGCCGATTATCTTGACTCGGTCGAAACTTTTAACCTAAATAGTGGCAAAATAGAAATTTATCACAAAAACGAATCCGACTGGCATTACGAAATATCTTATTTTCAAAAAAATCCTCACTTAATTATTCTCTCTACCACTCTCCGTCTTTTTAGGGGCGATGCCTCACTTGCCCGTCAGGTCAAAAATGCCTGGATTGCCCAAAAAGCCAAAGTTCAACCGATGAATTCCGCCGGATCAACTTTCGCCAATCCAACTCTAGAAGAATGTCTGCCCATTTGGGGTGAGCAAAAATCTACTGGCTGGATCATCGACCACGAGCTAAAAATGAAAGGCAAATCAATCGGTGGAGCTCAAATTAGCCTCCAACACAGCAATTTCATCATAAATACCGGTAATGCCACCGCCAAGGATTATTTGAACTTATTAACCGAAATTCAAACCGAAGTCGAAAAACGCTTTCACATTCATCTTGTTCCCGAAATAAAATTAATAGGAAATTTGAAAAACTAATCAGTAGTTTATCCGGAAACCATTCGTGGTAATAACAAACCGTAAGCTTTTTCCAATACTGGAAAAAAATTATCAGTCGTCGCCAAATCATATCTGACAACACTCAAACCATTTTTCTCCATTAGTCTGGTCATTTTTCTTTTACGGTCTTCCGGCCAATCTATAATCACTACCGCTGGTCGGCGCTGACCAACATCAATATAAGCCTGACCCAACCCTTCATAGTTATAATATTCCGCTACAATTCCTTCAACGCCTCTTTGGGTACGAAAAAACTCGTTTAGATACAAACTACGTACCACCACACCATTGGCAGTAGTAATTACAAGTTCATTGAAATTCAAAGGGATAATATCAGCTCTAGTGTTTAAATATCTAATACCGGGATATAATAACCTATCAGCTACCAAACCAACACGTAGTTTCTTTTCTGGCATATCAGTTTATATCACACTAATACAATTGTTTCAAGAATAACCACTTGACTAACCTATAGAATACGTTATAATACAACACCATCGAAATTCATCACTTGTGATGAGCTTTTCGATCAGTTCTTTAAAAATACAGCGATGGAAAAAGTTGGTTCCCTTACCAAATAGGAGATAATATTTTTATCTCTTGCTTGGTATGGGACCCAGCTAGCAAAAACGAGTTCGACGCGTTTTTCTACCCACCCGGTGCCTGGCAGGCATCGACACAAAACCCCGAGACAATCGGGAGATTTCTCCAGTGGAAAAGCTGGTGTCATGCGCACACCGAAGCTGGAGAGAGGAACGAGAAGGGTATGGACCCGCCAAGTCCAATAAAAAACTCGTTTCAGTATGACCTTTTAAGGGTCAACCACAACCCAACCCAGGGTTGTGGATCGAATTGCCCGGAGCAGGCAGGGTGGACTGACACCTACTGGAAGTCACACCCGTGACAACCTGCAGGGCGACTTTCACCTACCTGCTCCAATTTTCGTATCGGTTTACTGCCGGAAACTGGCTTCGGTCGAGCAATATTACCAGCCGGCGTCCGGACGATAAACAGTAAACCAAATCCATCGCAGTGGGGATCACCGGGATAAATAGTCTTACGCAGATGAAAAACATCTTGCGAACCCCCCGGTGACCCCACTCAGCGAACCATTAGGTTTTCAAAAAAATATGAGGTATTTCTCCTCTTAATTTTTTTTGATTTCTCTTTTGGTTCGCTGTGTGTATTGTTTTTCCGATTTTTTTCTCAAATACCTACTTTCTTATTTGAATTTCTTTAATCTTTTCAACAACACTGGCGTATATCTCATCTAATGAATGTGTTTCTTGTCCGAATCCATATCTTACATAAGGAATTCTTCTTATCTCCAACTCATGTATATAGTCTTCAAAATTTCCATCTACTAATGCAATTGTCTTTACTCCTGCTTCTGATGCCTGTAAATCAAGAACACTTCTCATTGCAAAATCGCTTTCAATATTAACAACCGCAACTGCACAATCATTTCCTATACAAAATCGTTTTAAATCAGATACATCAGTCTTACCGCTAGGATCACCGAAATTAATTACATCATAACCACTTGCTTTTAAAATTTTGTCGCCGAGTAATTCCAAGCATATACTTCACCTAAAAGCACTTTTATTTTTTCAACCATAGCCTATTATACACTATTTTGCGGCCATTTTAAGATTCACCACACCCATGTCAATACGCTGCAGTAATGTTTGATAATTTATATTGTTCACTTCAGTTCCCACCCGTTTTTTCAAATCAACCGCATATCTTGAAATTTTTTCCATATCAGCTTCAACCAACCCTACCGCAATATTCCCCCTACTTCTATTTGCCTCAACCATTCCATTTGTAATTCTTTTATAAACTTCTAATATTTCGTTAAAAACAGTTGGGATAAAACCTTTTTTTATCAATACACTAATTTCTTCAAACCTATCAGGTAAAAAAATATCATACTTCCAGTGCTTCTGATTTGATGTAACTTTATATATACCAGAATTAATTCTGTAAACACAAAAAGAACCTGTACTTACTCCTCGTCTTTGCCATTCTGACTTGAATAAATTAGACTCAAAACCAAAAAAAGCACTCATTAAGTAGATATCAGCTTTTGGTATGTGCAACATGCCAATTTGTTTAATCTCAGGCCGTGATTGGGAACTTTCATCAATTCTCAAACTTGTTGTGACACTTTCTTCTCCAAGTCGAATACGTTGTTTTTTCTCAGGCATTTTAGTGCAAATTTTATCATTAAATCCTATATAATACAAGTCTAGCCTTCTATTGTTTGAACTAGTTTTATCCTATTCAAATTTTCTCCTAACTCTCCCTGATATACTATCAAACCAAACTGTAATGCCATTTCTGACATAATTTCTATCACCATTTCCGGGCTTGGTTGTTTATATTTCCTCCCAATTTCCTGATATAACCTTCTTATTCGTGTCTCGGTTCCATTATCAAAAGCCGGGGTTGAAACCGTTTTTAATACTCCAATTAATCTTCCACCACCTAAACAATTAACCATACCTTTTAAATTTTGATAAGACAATACAACTTGATAATCTTCTTGTGATACCAATACTGCTTCAGGTAAATTACCCATAGGATGGGTATGGAACAATAATAAATTTCTATCCGCCAACTCTCTGACAAATACCCTATACTTAGTACCCAATACAATCTCACTCCACTTTTCATCATTCTCTTCCAAACCCCAAGCTCTGGCAGTTTCTACTCCTTTTCTTTTAGACAAAGTCAACATTGGTTCTATCTTGGATACCCACGCACTAGTCTCTATCGTGTCAGGAATATCTTTTGAAGAAAGATTGGCTCCACTTTCAACTAAACGGCCCATTATAAATATCAGATCATTTTGCGACCATCTTGTTTGACCAATACCTGATTTTAGTTCGCTATTATTTACTGACAATTATCCTCCAAATAAATTTTGGTAAAGCCAACTGTCTTTTAAACCTCCTTGGTTCCATCAACAACGAAAATAACCACTCCAGACCTATCTTTCTTATCCACTTTGGTGCCCGCTTTAACTCTCCTGAATAATAATCAAA
>JAYRQZ010000007.1:0-2826 GCA_041910355.1 Candidatus Woesebacteria bacterium
GCACAGGTATCGTCACAACTGGTTTCTATCGCTAATATTTTCATAAGGTTTTGTTGTATTATAGTTTAATGACCCCAACACGTGCTAATTTAGATGACATCGGCAACAAACCAACCTATATCTTTCTAACCATAGCTTTATTAGCTCTGTCAGCCGTCGGCATATTTCTCTTTTTTCAAATTCAAAAAACCGATTCTACTTCTAGTCCTGCTCCGTCAGTTGCTCCTATATCAATTTATCCTACAGCCATACCGACAAATCCGGAACCTTCTTTGGAGCCTTTTGTTCCTTCAGTAATTCCCACGCCTCAAACATCTCTAATTCCAACCCGGGATCCATTAAATCCAATTATGGAACCAACGCCAACTTTTAAAACTTACACCAATACTACTGATAAATTTACCGCTGTCTACAAATCTTTCCGCAAACTCTATATCGATACTGAAGCGTCCGGCAATCGTTATACTTTTTATTCTACTAGTGGCAATATCACTGTTCATGTTGGTCCGAAATGGTCCTGGGTATATCCTGACCGTCAGTTTAGCCAAAGTCTATTAGTTTCCGGCTATTCCACATTTATTTATGAAACTGATTCTCAAACTATTACCGATTTTCAGGTCGGCTCGCAACTATTTACTATTCAGTGTGTTCATCAAAACAAAGCTGATCTTAAAACTGAATGTCAGCAATTTTTATCTGATTTTAAAACTAATTAATCTTTGATTCTGAATCTGTTTCTTCTTGCCATTTTAATATTTTGTTTTACATGAGTTTTTAGTGAAGATAACCATTTACCCTTTTTACTTTGGTAACTGATATTACCTGCTTTTATAAATTCAAGTGCTTGTGTCCAGTTCTTGGTAACCGGCGGGAACAGTGTCATCCCGTCACCGATTGATTCCGTCATATGGGCATCACTGCCGGCAATTAATATTTTATTAAGTTTTTCAGCCGCCTTGATTGTTTTTTTATTCCATCTTTTGGTCATCAATGACCCAATTTCTAATCCATCAATCTCAACTTTATCTACCATTCTTCCTAATCCCATTGGTCCAAAAGGATGTGCTGCCACTGCCAGCCCACCTTGTTGGTGAATTTGTTTGATTGTTTCTTCGGCGCTTAGTTTCCGTTCAATTTCGGTTTTGATACCGTAAGCTAATATGTGCCCGTCTTTGGTGGTAATTTCACATCCGGGTATCAGTATTATGTCAATATTATATTTTTCAATAAATTCTTTGGCTTTATTGTATCCGATTAATGAATCATGGTCGGTGATAGATAATATTTTAATTTTCAGTTCAATTGCTTTAGCGATTATTTCTTCAACTGTTTGTACCGAATCATAAAACCAAGGAAAATAACTAAGTCGATTACTCTTGCTGTGGCAATGTAATTCTCCTCTTAACCAATTATTAGCTTTTTGAAGTGTTACCATAATTATCCAAATCTTATTTCTCTGGTATTGGAATCGACATAACTAAAATTAACTGCCAAATAATTGGCAACCTTTTTTAATTTTACAAAATTTTCCTCTCCCATATTTTCCGACCATTCTATACACGCTATCACATGCTCTGAGCTTGTCGAAGAGAATAACTTTAAAAAATTAATTTCTTCAAATTCATGCTTACTGCCTAATCGATACAAGTCAAAATGTAAAAATTTTTTCCATTTTTCGCCTTTTATGGAGTATTCGTTGTAGATAACAAAAGTGGGGGAGGTAATTTTGTCTTTAATTCCCAGCATTTTCCCAATACTCCTTGAAAATACTGTCTTACCACATCCCAGTTCTCCGCTTAATCCAAACACAATCGGCTTTTCCTTTTTATATGTTTTTAATTTGTAATTTTGAATTTGTGATTTGTTTGGATTACTTGGAATTTGGTTATTGATTATTCTCCGAAGGAGATATTCAGCTATCTTCTCGGTTTCTTTCATCGACTTAGAGATCAGTGTCTGACTGTTGCCGGTAATTAAATCACCCCGTCTTAGGATTTTTATTTCCGGGTTGGTGGCGTCGATAACTGTTGACGGTTTGTTTTTGGGTAATTTACCGGCGTCAACTAATAGGTCGATCATTGCCAGTTTCTTTTTGGATAATGGTTTAAGAAAACTTTCTATTGAATAATTGGGTGTCCGTCCCGACAGATTAGCCGATGTTGCTGTTATTGGTTTACCCACCATTTTTACTAGATCGTGTATCCATTTATTATCAGGAATTCTGATTCCCAAAGTACCATTTTCTGCCTCTATTCCTTTGACCACTTTATGTTTTCCTTCGGACACGATCGTAAACGGTCCCGGTAACAAATTTGCATAAATATTTTCTGCATTATCCGATAAAGTTACGTAATCCTTTGCCATTTTAATATCTGTTACTGCCACCGAAATCGCCTTTCCCACCCATCTGTTTTTAAATGCCAGTAATTTATCAACCGCCGATTTGTTAGTCGCATCAACTGCCAGAATATAAACAGTGTCTGATGGATAGATTACCAACCCACCGTTTTTAATTACCCGCGCTGCAATGTTTATTGATTCAGTATTATTTACATTGATTTTTTGCACCTGTTATTTTATCACCCGAATAATCCGTATTCTTCCCGTGCTAAAATATTCCCGCGGACAAGGTTTATAATAGTTCCAAAGAGGCGAGTAATTGTCAGCCATAACCCATCACCGGTGTTCCTTTTTGTGTAAATAAATCAGTTGTATGCGAAATAATTGTATTAATTACAAAAATCGCATTGTAAGATATAGTGCTCTAAATTCCTATTTTAATATATTCCTTAATTTGTCAACACTCAACAATATTATTAATTACGC
>JAYRQZ010000008.1:0-6996 GCA_041910355.1 Candidatus Woesebacteria bacterium
CATTCGTAGATCTCGAGACAGGGACGACAATCTCGATATACTTTATTACTGTTTTGATAAGATTTCCATTTTAGTTGCCCCATTTATTCCTTTTTTGGCAGAAATTATTTTTCAAAATTTACACAATTTCGATACTGATTCAGTTAAATCCGTTCATAATCAAAGTTGGCCTATTTCTAACAGTCAGTTAGTTGATCAAAATTTAGAAACACAAATGATAATTGTCAGAGATATCTGTCAGTTAATCCACTCTGAACGCCAAAAAGCATCAATCAAGGTTCGCCAACCATTGGCAAAAGCGACAATAGTTACTAATTCCAAGCTTGATCAGGAGCTAATTAAAGTTATCGCTGATGAAACAAATGTCAAAGAAATAATTATCAAAAAAGGTGAACTGTTAATAGTAAATCTTGATACTAATTTAACTCGGGAACTTCAGGAAGAGGGGCAATACCGCGATTTACTTAGATCAATTCAGGTATTAAGAAAAGAACAGGGACTTTTAGTAACTGATAAAATAAAAATATTCGCTCCGAATTGGCCCAAAAGTTTTGAACAACAATTATTGACCAAAACTTTGGCAATTTCTATCGTTAATAACGATATTCTTAAAATCGAAAAAGTTTAACCAATGTATAAATATCACTGGTTACCGGTCACTATCAGTTTGGTAATTTTATTTTGTCTAAACACTTTAATGGTCAGTTCGCTGTCACCATCCCAATCTCTAAGACAATTACTTTCCTGGTTAATCGGTTGTTTTGCTTTATTTATCGGTACTAAAATTAACCCCAAACAAATCGCATCTTCAAAAAATCTGGTTTTTATTATTAGTTGTGGACTATTGTTACTTCCGATAATTCTAAATAATATTACCCGAGGTTCACGGCGGTGGATTGATATCGGTTTCACCTCTTTTCAACCGTCAGAAATGGTAAAACCGTGGTTAATGCTTTTTTTAGTTAACAGCAACTATCCGTTGTTAATATTAATTCCGGTTTCTATAATTATGCTTCAACCGGATCTCGGTAGTGCCGTATCCATTCTATTACTGATAATTCCCATTATTTTATATAATAAAAATTTATTAAAAATAGGCATTATAATTTTATTACTTCTAATTATTGCTTCTCCGGTTATTTGGAATTACGGTTTTCACCAATATCAGCGAGACAGAGTCACCAATTTTATCAATCCCAATACAGATCCGTTGGGTAAAGGTTATAATGTTATCCAATCAAAAATTGCCATCGGCTCTGGAGGGTTTTGGGGTAAGGGCTATAAGAAAGGAACGCAAGCTCAATTATTGTTCCTTCCCGAAAAACATACCGATTTCATGTTTGCCGCTACCAGCGAAGAACTTGGTTTAACTGGAATCGGATTAATGCTATTTGCACATTATCTTTTAATTAAATCATTAATAAATAAAGCATTTTCCATAAGCCACAACCGACAACTTTTTTTGTTTACTCTGGGAATTTCTTTTCAAATCTGGGCCCAAACATTTATAAACATCGGTATGAATTTAGGTTTAATGCCGGTTACCGGTATTCCCTTACCCTTTATGTCGGTCGGTGGTTCTTCAATTATCGCTCTAATGTTCTCAATTGGAATTATTTTTTCCTATTAGATTGACGTAAATAGAACTTATGTTATACTTTCCAAGTATGAAATACGCCATTATCTCAATCTCCGGTAGTCAGTACCAAGTCGAAGAGGGACAAACTATTACCGTAAACAATCTGAACCTAGAATTAAATAAAAAAAATACTCTCAACGATGTACTGTTAACTGTAGACAAAGACAAGGTTCAAATTGGTACTCCTTACGTTAAAAACGCATCAATCGAATATTTGGTAATTAAAAACTATCAGGATAAAAAACTTAAAGTATTTAAATATAAATCCAAATCACGATATCGCAAAACTCAAGGTTTTAGGGCACAATTAACCGATATTAAAATTACCAAAATTACTTCTTAATTATGGCACATACAAAATCTCAAGGTAAAACTAATCAAAAATCAAATCGCCCCGGACAGAGACGTGGTATTAAAATTTATGGCGATCAAAAAATAGAAATCGGTCAAATTATCGTCCGGCAGGTAGGTTCTAAATTTCATAGCGGTTTGGGCACAAAAACCGGCAAGGATTTTACAATCTACGCTACCAAATCAGGTAAAGTAAAATTTTCTAAAAAATTGGGCAAAAGATTTGTTTCTGTGACTAAAGTCTAAAGTTTTTTCCCATCTTATCACTGACTTTCAATTTTGATACACATTATCACACTTTTTTCACACCAATTTTCATAGTAATCTATTACCATGAAAGAAGTTACCCAGATTCCGACTAACCAATTAGAACCAAACCCATTACAACCACGGGGTGTGATCAGCCCCGAATCGGTAAGTGAACTAGTCGAATCAATCAGGGAACACGGAATTCTTGAACCATTAATTATTGCCCAAACTCCAGCCGGTTATCAAATCATTGCCGGAGAGCGACGTTGGCGGGCTGCCAGAATCTTAAAGTTACCTTACGTTCCGGCTATCATCAAAAAAACTACTCCCCAACAAATGTTGGAAATGGCCATTGTCGAGAATGTTCAGCGACGGGATCTAAATCCAATTGAAAGAGCCAAAGCCTTTTTGCGCCTTAAGGAAGAATTCACTCTAGATCATGCCAAAATAGCCCAGAAAGTAAGTAAAAGCATTCCCTACGTCATTAACGTATTAAAACTATTGACATTACCTGACGCATTAAAGGATGGATTATTATCTGGTTTAATTACCGAAGGTCACGCCAGAGCTCTGGCTGGAATTGTTGACACCAGACTAATGATCGAAGCATATAAAATTGTTTTAAAAGAAAAAGCTTCTGTTCGCCGAACCGAAGAAATCGCCAGAAGAATGAGAAAAAAAATCGAAGAAGGTACTGTACCCATCACTAAGGAAAATTTGCCCCAATTTTTAAAATCAAAACTTGATGTTATATCAAACGACATTGAGTCCACATTTAATGACAAAACTACTAAAGTAAAAATTGTTCAAACAAATATATTAACTAAAGTAACATTTCAATTTAAAGGCCCAGTCGATCAAAGGTACGAAAATCTCAAAAGTTTATACAAACAACTTTGCCACAAAGATATTCAGGCAGGCGAGAATAATTAATATCTGACGGTTGGTACTAAGCCAATCGATTTGAGTGGCCAATATTTAAAAAATGCCTTCCCGACAATCGATTCTTTCTTGATTGGACCAAATTCCCGACCGTCTCTTGAATGGGACCGATTGTCCCCAAAACACAAATATTGTCCCTGTGGTACTTCTCTTTCCAAACCCTCTTCACTAAACATTCCCGGGTCAGTTACGAAATCGGAAGGTAAAAATTTTTGATCCAGCAGTTCACCGTTTAAATACACCGAACCTTCCTTAACCATCACCCTGTCTCCAGGCACTCCAATTACCCGCTTAATATATTCACATTCATCTTCGGCACAAGGTTCACTTGGTGGTGCCTTAAAAACCACCACATCGCCTCGCTTGGGTTGTCCAAGCTGATAACTTAATTTATCAGTCAACAAATATTCACCATTAACAAAATTTGGCAACATCGAATTACCCTTTACCTCATTAGGTTGGGCCACAAACAAATAGAGTAAAACAAATACCGATAATGCCAGCACTATAGATTGAACAAACTCTAAAATAAAATTACCAATCGAAAAACCGCCCTGTTGTTTAAAGTTAATTTTCATACTTTAAAGTGTAACATCTTTGTGGCCGCTAGTGGGATCGAACCACTGACCTTTCCAATGTGAATGGAACGCTCTACCACTGAGCCAAGCAGCCAAAACACTGGCTAATTATACATCAAAAATCTAACTAACTTTAATGGTATAACCTTCCCTGTTGCAAATTTAATTTGTTTATAATTTCTAAATTTGCCATCACTATTTTATAATTTTTATCTAATAAAGCCCTATTTCCTTCTTCAATCAACTCATTAACTTTTTGCTGATTTAAAGCAATAAATTTTGCCAACATTGGCGAATAACTGCTTTTCGAGATAAATTTAAAGTTCTTAAAATTATTTGTCCCAACTGTTTTTCTCCAAAGCATATCTAACATTTTAATATTTATATTCCGATTATTGCCAACCAACATATCCCGTATTTTTCCAATAACACTGTCGGTAAATACTGTTTCTTTTTTAGAAAATCTAAAACTAACAACCTCTTCCAAAATTTTATTAATGTTGCATTTTTTAGCCGCAGAAACAATATTCATTAAATCTCTGTCGTTTGAATATTTCTTTAACATTTCCTTTGTATCTCTTTCAATTAAACCGCATAAATAATTATTATTTTCTCCTTCAAACGGGACACCGTCATAACCATTGATAATTATTGTTTTTGTTTGACCAATTCCGATAATGTCTTCAAAATATCGATAACTATCTTGATTTCCGCTCTTGCCGGTTACCAAATGGTAAATTCCAGTATCAGTACCGACAATCTTTACTATACATTTTGATAAATTTTGATTATCTACCAACAAAAACCCTTGATCATTACTTTGCATAGTCGGATTGTTATCACACTTAACTTCCAAATGAGCGGGGGAGCCAATAAAAAATACCAATTTGCCCTGCAAATCATTATCACTTATTTCATCAGAGTATTCATTTAAGCCCAAACTTGAAATTATATTCGGGGTAGCTTTATCAACAATATCACCATGATTACTGGCTAAATCGAATGTATTATTTCCCAACCTAGCGCTCTTATTAAGTACGGTATTGTCGCCATCACCCGAAATATATTGACTGATTTTCCCATCTGGCCAAATATTTAACAGTTTGTCAAAATAATTACCATTTTCTAGCTCAATCCATTCGTTTGTTTTTTCACCTTTACCATACATATATTGATAGTTATCAATACTATCAACATATAGTCTGTTTTGATTATTAAGATAATTATTTACAAATGTTAAATCTGTATATTTTACCGTTTTATTACATTTTTTAACAAAATCAAATACCGGTAATAAGTCCTTAATTACCGGAGAATAATCTCTAATCGTATCTACTTTGGTTAACTTTTTATTATTTTGCAATGCCAATAATATGTTTAACGCAATTCCAGTAATATCAGCTGAATTAATTTTGGCCCCATTCCAAATTTCATACGTATCAACCGCTCCCAAGTGGGGGCTTCCCAAAGTAATCACTTTACCCAACCTTTGATCAGTTTGATGATTTTGCGCCCAAATTCTGGCTGTTAAACCACCCAAGCTATGTCCGACCAAAAATACTTTTTCGTTACTTTTTATATTTTGATCAATGAATAAATTAAGTTTTGCCACAATTTCACTTACCGGACGCCTCCAATCATAATTCCAAACAAAAAAATCTTGATTTTCTATCAAACCATTTTCTTTGAGACTATTTATTAATCGTTTGTAATTATTTACATATGGTGTCATCTTCCAGGCATTATCTGGTACTGATTTGTTATAAACCATAGCCTCGGTGTTCCAGCTGGCTCCCAGACCAGGTATGACAATTATTTTCTTCCCTGTCGGCACCGGTGTGGTTGTAAATGTTGGGACAGGTGTTAATGTTGGTGTTGGTATAAGTGTTGGGGTGGGGGTAAGTGTTGGTGTAGACACCGTTTTAGTAGGCGTTGGTGTAAATTGATAGTCATCTATCGACGAAACTAAAATATTATCAAAATAATTGTTTACATCAACCGGACATGATCCACCCCAATTCAATAATCCAATCCCGCCTGTTAATAATGGGCTTAACGATTCATCATAATAATCAATTACTAATTCATCATTAAAATACACCTTAATATTATTTCCAGCAGCTTCAATTTTAATCTTGTTTACCCTTTTTTGTTCTATGTTAAATTTACGAGGAACATTAATTGAAGGATAAATGCCAACTAAAGCAATTTCGTCACCAAACTTATATAAAGTTATGTTGTTACTATCAACTGTATAAGCAGGTTCGTCATATCTGTAATCAATCTGATAATACTTTGTTTTGTCGTCGGAAATTCGTATATGAAAAATTTGATCAACCCCACTTACATTTTCTACATCCGCCTCCAACCTATAGTCACTTAAATCTAATGAATTATTCCATTTTGCATATAACTTTGACCAACCGTTTGTTCTTACCGAACCAAACAGTCTTCCGTTTTCAATTGACCAACTGTCACTTACATTCCCTGGACCAAACTCCCAATTATAATTAATGTCTGAAGAAAAATCGTCTTGAAAATATACAGTAGCATGCGAATTATTAACTAATACAAATGTTAAAATAATCAGTGCACATAAAATGTGTAATATTTTTATCATGTAACATAAAACACTTTTAATAACTTCATTTTGCACTATTAATATCGCATGTCAACCATGAGCAAAAAACTTAGTGTTTTAATAGTAAATTACAACTCAACAGATAAACTAAACATTCTTTTGCCATCTTTAAACATTCTTAAAAAGTATTTGTACGAAACAATTGTTATTGATAACAATTCAGGCGATATTAATAAACTTATCAAAATAGATAAGACAACAAAAATCATTAAAAATAAAATAAATGTAGGTTTTGCAAAAGCCGTCAATCAAGGTATTGCTTACTCGAAAAAACCAATTGTATTATTGCTTAATCCGGATTGTATTTTAGTAGACAATACCCCGATTAAAACACTTAACTTGCTTGAAAAAACTCACGATTACGCAATTGCAGGCGGGCGTATACTCGACAAAAGTAACAATATTAGATTTACAGCTACCACAGAGCCAAATTTATTAACTGGGTTGTTTGAATTTACAAACCTAAAAAAAATATTTCCCAATAACCCTAGCTCAAAAAAATTTTGGGTAGAAAATACAGAAATTAAAAAACCGACCGAAGTATTTTCACTTTGCGGTGCATATATGTTTATTAAAAAAAATAAGTTTACTAACAA
>JAYRQZ010000009.1:0-3761 GCA_041910355.1 Candidatus Woesebacteria bacterium
ATTGCTTAATCCTATCCATTAACCAAAACGGAATAGCTGCTCTAATTGTTTGAGATTCTATTTGTTCAGATGATAAAAGATTTTTATTATCTAATTTAGCTATCATTGAATTATATTATCAACAAAGAATAACTAAAATAATTATATCCTTAATCCAGACAAACCATCCTTCGTTGAAACTCCGAAATGATAAAAATATTAATTATTAATCCTGGATACGGACAGGCATTATTATATGGGTGAAATTGGGATCGACTTGGTCGTGAAAAAAGCCAGGGGTAAGTGGTTCGTTTAATTCAATTACAACTTCATTGCCCTGACAAACAGTCAGAAAATCGGAAATAAATTTGTAATTAAAGGCAATTTCTAACGGTTCACCTTCTACCCGGGCATCAACAGTAGCTTTATTCTGACCGATTTGAGTGGCGTTAGCCGATACTTCAAGTGAATTTTTTTTAACAGCTAACTTGACAACATTAGCTGATTCGCGGGCAAAAACAGAAGCAATCTTAACTGCCTGGGAAAATTCATTTTTGTCTATAAAAATTTTAGTGGTATATGAATCGGGAATAATCCGTTGATAATCAGGAAAATCACCTTCAATCAGACGGGAAACAATTTCCAAATCTTCAAGAACAAAAATAAGCTGATGAGAATCGGTACTTAAACCCATTTTTAAAGTTTTGGTATTTTTGGCTAATTTGGAAACTTCCTGTAAACTCCGCGATGGAATTAAAAAAGTAAGACTATCCTGACCTTCAGGTAATGTTTGAGGATCAACTAACTTAATGTTTTTTAAGGAAAGACGAAAACCGTCAGTAGCAACCAAGCTAAAACTGTCGGGAGTAAAACGACAGAGAACGGCGGTTAAAACCGGCCGGGAATCATCGGTAGCAGCGGCAAAAGCAACCTGAGAAATAGTTTCAGCTAATATTTTTAAATCAATCTCAAAGGAAGTTTTTTTATTAATTGATGGTAATGAGGGAAAATCAGTAGTGGGAGAGGTGGTAAATGTTGACTGAGCTTTGGAACCGATAATTTCTAAAAGTGATTGAGGATTTAATTCCAAATCAAGTTTACCCGGTGATAAATAAGAAACAAATTCGGTAACTTCTTTGGCGGGAATGGTTAAACTGCCTTCGTGGTCAATTTTGGCACCGATCCAATAATTAATACCCATTTCCAAATTGGTAGCTGATAATTTAAGACGACCATTGTCGGTAGACAGTAAAATATTACTTAGAATCGGTAATTGGGCTTTGACAGAAACAAATCGGGAAACTGATGAAAGGGCTAAATTAATATTTTCCTGAAGTAAAGAAAGTTTCATAGGTAATATTAACAATTATTGGAATAAGGGTAAACGATGATTGTTAAGTTGATGTAAATCAATGAGGTGAATGTGCGATGATAAAAGATAATTAATTTCAATAACAGTAGTAGTGTTTATAGGGAATGAGGGAAAGTGGAGAAAAAGAAAAAATACCCGATTTATGAAGTATGATTTATGATTTATGAGAGTTAAGAAGTTGGAATGTTTTGAATTTAACAGTAAAAATAACTTATTTGTCTTATAGATTAGGTTCGAATTTGGATAATATTCGGGGGAAAAGAGGAAATTGTAATGTGGATAAGTCGGTGGATAAGTGGAAGCTGATGGTGGAAAAGTATTAGAGGTAATTAAAAAGATGATTTTATTTGGTTGATAAGTGATCTAATTTGGGGAGAAGTGGAAAGGTCGGATTGAATTTTGTCACGAGCGTGCATAATACTGGTATGATCACGGCCACCTAAAATGTGACCAACTTCTTTTAAGGGTAAATTTAGTTCGGTTAAAAGCAGATAGGCAGTGAGATGACGGGCGTTGACTAAGTCTTTTTTGCGACTATTACCGCAAAGCTCACTAGTTTTGACATTGAAAAATTTGGCACATACAGAAACAATATGACGGGGAGTTAATTTGATATTGAGATTATTGTAAGCGGAAGCATTGCCAGTAGACAAATTTAAATAATTTTCAACAAACTCCAAAGTGACGGTGGAAATATTATTAGACAATGAAAGAACGGAAATTTCCTGAATTTTTCCTTCAATGTCGCGGGTATTTGACTGAATATTGTCGGCTAAAAACTGAATTGCATCAGAGGTAAGATTAATACCCTTTTCAGAAGCTTTTTGGGAAATTATGGCACTACGCATTTCAAAATCGGGTGGTTGGATATCAACGGTCAAACCACCCATAAAACGGGAAACTAAACGGTCTTCCAGATTTTTAATATCTGACGGTTTACGGTCGGAGGTTAAGACTACTTGTTTACCGGCCATATGAAGGGCATTAAAAGTGTGAAAAAATTCTTCCTGAATATATTCTTTGCCGGCAATAAATTGGATATCGTCGATGAGGATACAATCAAGTAGGCGGTATTTGTCTTTGAACTGATTAATAGTTTTAGATTTTAATGATGAAATCAGTTCATTACCAAAAGTTTCGGCAGGAAAATATTTTATTTTTAGTGATGGATTGTGAAGAAGTAGTTCGTGACCAATGGCTTGCATTAAATGGGTTTTGCCGACACCTACCCCACCCCAGATGAAAAAAGGGTTGTAAGATAATCCGGGATTTTTGACAATACCTTGAGCGGCGGCAAAAGCAAAGTTGTTGGAATTACCGACAATTAATTTGTCAAAAGTGTACTTGGGGTGAAGATTGGAGGAAAGACTAGTTTTGGGGGCGGTATAAGAAAGTAAAGGTGAAGAAGTATCGTCATGTAAACGGGGAGGTTCGTTGACGATAAATTCGAGAGTGTTGATGTTTTTTGTTTGATTGTTAAAAGCTTCGACAAACAAACCGAGGAAACGTTTTTGAATTTGTTCGAGTAAAAACGGACTAGGACAACTAATGACGGCGTGTTGATTTTGGTAAGTGACTAATTGAGTTTTAGTAACCAAGGAGTAATAGGCCGGAGAAATAATTACTTTCAATTCTTCCTGAGTGTTTTTCCAAAGTCGATCTAGATCCATAATATATCAAAATAACCAATAACCAAATTCCAATAACCAAACAAATTACAAAATTCAATAACCAATTTTAAAAACATAAGTATAAATAAATACGATAAATACAGTAAATTAAAACATCGATAGGGGGATTATTTTCGAGTTATTCACATCATCATAAATGAGTTTTCCACAATTGACAATGTGTCAAATGGTGATGATTTTAATAATAATTTGAGTATTGGGGAAAACAAGGAAATAAGGTAGAATAGGAGTTATGAAAGAAAAAGGAACATATCAACCAAAAAAGAAAAAAAGAACCAGAGTCCATGGCTTCTTAAAAAGAATGACAACTCAAGACGGAAGAAATGTTTTAAAAAGACGTAGAAGTAAGGGAAGGAAAAAATTAACTGTCAGTAGTAAATAAGACTAGTATTAAGTATTAGGTATTAAGTATTACGTATAAAACGGGGTAGAATTGGTAATGTTAAAAAAAATTAACCGAGGGCTAAAAAGAAGAGATTTTGACGAATTAAGAATTAATGGGGTGATATATCAAAGTCCCCTGTTTGGGTTGTCAGTAATTAACAGTGGTACAGGTTTAAGATTGGCGACTATAGTATCTAAAAAAATTTCCAAGAAAGCAGTAGAGAGAAACAGAGTTAGAAGATTACTGTTAGAAGCTGCTTATCAAAATTTAGAGTTATTAAAAGAAAAGAATTTAAATTTGATTTTTTTGGGGAAGAAAGTGTTGTTGGTGTAGA
>JAYRQZ010000010.1:0-3619 GCA_041910355.1 Candidatus Woesebacteria bacterium
AACCGATTATTTACTCAAGCTCCTTTTTATAAAAAGATTATTATATTTGCAATACTATTTCACTCCTTTTTTGCCAACTCGATGTTATATCCTTGGACGGTAATTATATTATTATTTATCTAGATATCGTAAGTTATTGATATGTTTTTTCTGGTTTCGTTCCCTGCCTGATCTCTGACAATAATTTCCATATCATTTTTGCCGGAATTTAATTGGTACTTTAACTTAAACTTACCCGAATCATCGACCATCGCCAATCTTCCATTAACGGTGACACTAACACCTACTTCACTAATTCCGACAATATCAAAATCAGAACTTTCAACCTTTAAATCAGTTTCGCTCGGATTTATCATCGTCAATTCAGGCGATTGATCATCAAAAACTATCTTCACTTCTTTTGAAGGTTCACTACTATCACCCTTATCACTAATTGCCACCGCCGTAAAAACACTTTCACCCTGATCTAAAAATATATCACCAAAAGTAAATTCACCAACATCATTCGCTTGCAACTTACCAACCGAAACATCATTCTTAAGTAGTTCAACCAATACATTTTTCTCTGCCAAACCCTTCACTTCTATCCGGCTACTATTGGTTGCTTCAAAAGGCAATAGCAACCGTGGTGCGACTGGGGGCAATGCTTTTTCTAATACTTCATTATTCCGTCGGTTTTTTACTTCACCTAAAAGTATCGAAAACTTAATTAAAAACGGTAAACCAAATACTACTATTAATCCAAAAACTACAATCGTCAAAAATCCTAACAAAACAGTTTTTTTGGTAATTTCATCCTCAACTTTTTTTTCAAATTTTGATCGGCGAAACTGTGGCATCTATTATATTGTACCTTATATAGATTTTATTGAACTTGAGCCAGTGGGGAGAGTCGGACTCCCGACCTAAGCTTTACGAAAGCCTTGCTCTACCAACTGAGCTACACTGGCCTGGAGCGGCTAGAGGGAATCGGACCCTCGACTAATCCTTGGGAAGGATTCATTTTACCACTAAACCATAGCCGCGTCTGTTTATTCTAACACTCTACTTAAGACTGGGTATATTTAATACCATTCCTATCTCTAATTTGTCGGGTGATCTTAATTTAATTTTATTAGCCTGCCACAATGACACCCATTTATAACCGTCACCATAAGCTCGAACAGAAATCTTCCACAGACTATCTCCCTTTAGTACTTTATAACCATCACCAATCTCAATTTTTTGATTAGTTTCATTAGTAATAGTTTTAACAATATTTTTAGTTTCGACAGCCGGCAAAATCAATTCCTGACCCTCAACCAATAATCCGGGAGATTTTAATTTATTTGCTTTTGAAATATCCACCCAATTATATCCTGATCCGTAATTTTGTTCTGCTATTTTCCAGAGACTATCACTTTTTTTAACAATATACTTTTTTTCATTTGTTAATTTTGTCTTAGTATTATCGATCAGTTTATCTCCCAAATTGTTTTCCTTCTGTACAGTTAACCCAGGTAAATCAATATTCCCCCTTCTTTTCTGAAAATAATTATATATTAATCCGACAATCGATACTACAATTACTAACCCCAAAAACATACTTATAACTTCTTCCGAAGACTTAAATATCCGATTTAAAATAGGTTTATTTTCCATAACCTAAAATACACGCATTATGTCCTATAGTCAACTATTTTATTACAATTTTCTCCGTAAAATAATCTCATCTTCAATATTTTGTTTATCAATTTTGGCAAATTTATACAATTCAGAAACAAAATTATTCAATACATCATCATTTAATCTATATATTCTGCTTTTACCTTTTATGGTGAAAGTAACTAATCCTGATTTTCGTAATATTGATAGGTGCGAAGATAAAGTTGCCTGCCTAATACTAAGAAACTTTAATATACTATTTACATCCGACTCACCATTTCTAAGTATAGTAATAATCTTTCTTCGGTTTTGATCCGCAAACACTTTAAAAATTTTATCCACAATACCATTATATCGATAATCATAAATATTACAAGTTGTAATATTCATCTACTTGAAATATATTATTGATAGTTTCAAAATATACCTCATGAATAATTACGATAATAAACAGGAAAAAACCCTAGTAATTGTAAAACCCGACGGCGTTCAAAGGGGATTAATTGGTGAAGTTATTAAACGCTACGAACAATGCGGTTTAAAATTAATAGCCCTAAAGATGTTAATTCCATCAAAAGAACTGGCATTAAAGCATTATTCTGTTGATCCGGATTGGGCAATGAAAACCGGCACCAAATCAATTGAAGCATGGAAAACAAAAGGGTTAAAACCCCCAACAGATGACCCCATCAAACTTGCAGAAAAAGTAAGGCAGCAATTAGTTATCTTTCTAAGTAGTGGACCAGTAGTGCCAATGATATGGCAAGGGATGAACGCTGTTGGTATTGTCCGGAAAATTACTGGTTCTACAGAACCACTTACATCAACACCGGGGACAATTCGAGGTGATTTTACAATTGATTCCTATTCTTCAGCAGACATCAGCAATCGGGCAGTAAGAAATATTATTCACTCTTCAGGGTCTGTGGATGAAGCAACAAAAGAAATCGATATTTGGTTTAAATTGGAAGAAATACTAAATTATCGACTTGTTTCCGAAGAAATCCTCTACGATGCCAATCTAGACGGAATATTAGAATAATAATAAAATTTCAAAATATTTCCAAATTTGCAACAGTGATATAATTGCCTACTTAATGAGCAATGTAGAATTACTGTCAATTACAGAACAAAGACAACTCGGTACAAACAAACCTGGCAGTTCCATACAATACATAAATCACCGCGAATGGGATATCCTACGTCCAGTATTGGTTGAAAAAAGTATCAGATCTAATCCGTTTCCTTTAGACCCAGACATGATTGCCTACACACCTGGCGAAACAAACACTTTATTACAACGTCCAGAAATATTGAGTTGGCATAATGGTGTGGAAAGAACTAATATTCCCGATATTTATCAAACAATTATTTTTGTACCATGCGCCAAAACAAAACCATGGGATCAAGTTCATAGTCGCCACAGTCAACTTTATTTTTCATATCATCAAGTGATTCAAGCGTCGGAAACTGGTCTAATCGAACCTGTATTTTTTGTCACAATTAGCGAACCTTTAGGCATAGTTCCCCAAAACAGGTGGGGGGATTTTCCCCAATATGACAATCCGGGGCTATTTGAAAGTAATTTCCTTAGGACTGGTATGGTTACCAAAGACTGGGTACAAATAATTGGCGCTCAACGACACTTACCATTTGACCATGAATTATATAGAAGCGCAATAAATAACTTAGGAAATATTATCGCCACATTTTTGGAAAAAAATCGCAATAGAATAATATTGTCATTTGTAGAAAACACTGACAAAACCTTAAGCACACACGGAGATATGCTAAACACTGCCATCAGATTATTGAATAACAAAGGTATCAAAGATATTCAAATTAAAAGATTTCCAAAAAGAAATAAACCACATGAACCACCCTATGAATTTATAATGTCCAAAATTAAGAACTTTGCATAAAACGGAATATTTTTCTCTGCGGCGACTAGTGGACTATGTCAGTAACTATTATA
>JAYRQZ010000011.1:0-5612 GCA_041910355.1 Candidatus Woesebacteria bacterium
ATGACTAGAAAACGGATTAATATGATTTTTTTTCATTGAATCAATATACTGATGAACTGTTGGAATACTTTTGTGAAATTTGTTGGCAATTATTTTTAAGGTTGGTGAGGTACCATTTTTCAATTGATAAGATTGAATAAAATCATAAATTAACTTTTGTTTGGAGGTAAATTTGTTTATCATTAATTAGTATTATTATTGTAATTATTTTGTATGTCTATAGTATAATTTTAGTATTTTAGTAAAATGTTAGAATTATTAATGCCAAGAAATAAATTTGGTAAACCTAAAAAAAGAGTACTTGACCAAAACAATATTAAAAGTTTCTTAAGAAAAATTGGTTTTGAAGTAGAATTAATTAGTCAAGAATGGAGACATTTATTAGCTTTTGGTAAATATGAAAATAATGATTCTGTTTTTAAACTTGCTTCAACTCAAATTACCGGCACAAAAACTAAAAACGAATTTTACTGGAACGAAGCGGTACATTTAGTGCCAGAGTTTAACAGACCAAATTTTACCGTACCCAAAAACTATTCTTCCGGTCATTTTGGGAAGTTATTTTACTTTATTGCCGAAAGATTTACTGATAAACCGTTGGCGTTAAGAGAAAATATAGATAATAAATATGTAATCAAATTAATTCCAAAAATTGCCAAAATGACATGGGAATTAGAAAATCTACCAATACCCGACGATTGCCGTTTTGCTGTCGGCAAAAAAAGTAAGAGACAAAAAAATATTCCGGTCGGAAGCCGGGTATTAGTATCATCGACCGAATGGGCAAATCAGGTACCAAAAGATATGAGTAAATATTTAACAGTAATTGACAAAATTAAAAACCAAATGAGAACCTGTGTTGGTCACGGTGATTACGTTATTAGACAGATGTATAAATATGGTAATAAAATTGGAATTATCGATGGTGAACATGCCGGTTATAAAGGACCAATTTACTATGATGTGGCTCAATTTTATATTCGATTACGACATGATTATAAAAATACAACCGGAATGGCAAAACAATATTTGTTAGAATTCAAAAAGTTACTAACAACTAATGACCAAAATAATTTTTGGGACGAATTAAAGCCAATATTAATTCAACGATTTTTGGGTGAATGTTGGTGGAATGCAAAAAATGAAAGCAAATTAAATGAACTGATGAAATTCGGACAAGAAATTTTAGAAAATAAAATTATCTGACCCCCCATTGTTTTTTTCGCCAATCAACAAATTGCTGGTGAAAATCAGGATAATCAAAAGAATGCATTTCCAGCATTGATGACATAATTTGATGGGCAATTAACGACATGTTGTTGCTTAAAGGTATGCCGACAATGTTCAATTTTTTATAATTAAAAAATGTTTTTTGACTGACATCGGGTGAATTATTTAAATATATATGACCAATTATTTCTAATTTATCTTTCTCGGTTAATGTTTTGTCTAATAGTGACAAGGCAAGATATAACACTTTAGGTGAACGACAACTATCACAATAAACATTGATAGAACTAAAATCGTTGTGAGATTGTTCAATCAAATCGAAACTGTTTTCTAAGCTTTGGGGCGTAGACAAAGACTTATCTTCAATGATTATTTGGTGATTTAATTCCGGATGTAGGTCGAGAAAGAAATCTCTGATAGATACGGCTTCAGACAATTTGGGATAATTTTTATTACTACAACCGCCACAAATAATAATTAAATCTGATTGACGGTTAATAATATCTTTTAATAACGTCTCAAGATATTGTTGATATTCCGGCATCGGTTTAACAAAAATTCCATAACCTAAAATAATGCTGATATTGTTCATAATGAATTATATATAAATACGGGATCAAATAGTTATAATAAGATTATGCTTAGGATAATGTGTATAATTATGGGTTTAGTTGGAGTTCTGTTAACTGCAATGAGTATCAATGATTTATTTTGGAATAAACCAATTTTTAATGAAAAAATTTCGGAAACACAAAAGGCAGGAAACTATGTACCATATAGAGTCAGAAAGATAATTTGGTCGAGACAAATGGCAATAGCAAAAATTGAAACTGAACGGATAATTAATTTAATATGGATTGACAAATGGATTAATATTTATGGTTTGTTTTTAATAGTACCGATACTTCTTGGCATAAGTTACAAGTATTGGCCAGAAATATTAATAACAATAACCATTGTAGCAATCGGAGTTATAAACGATAATCCCGACCCGAAATATTTTGATAAATTTTTATTATTTCCGTTATTTCCAATGATTATTAGTGGACTAAGGAAAATATTTAGTAAATGGCCCAAAAAGAAATGATTAAAATGTTGACGATTATTTTAGTTTTAGTATTAACTGTATTGACACGATTTTGGAAAATTGACCAAATTCCACCTCATTTATCAAACGATGAAATTTCTATTGCTTATGACGCTTACAGTATTGCCAATAGTGGCAAAGATGAGCACAACCAACCCTGGCCATTATCGTTCGCCTCGCACGGCACATATAAAGCACCGCTTTATGCATATACTTTGTCTCCTCTGGTAAAGATTTTTGGTAATAATGAAGTGACAGCCAGACTACCTTCTTTGGCGGCGGGAGTTTTAACTGTTGCTTTGACCGGACTAATTGCTTTTGAACTAACCCAAAATTTTTGGATAAGCATAATAAGCAGCTCGGTGTTAGCCGTAACTCCCGGCCATATTATGGCTTCAAGAATGGTATTGGAATCAAACTTGGCTTTATTTTTTTTGGGCTTAGGTATATTTTTATTTTTGAAAAAAAGATTTGGGTGGGGAGTTGTTGGTTTAGTGTTGTCAATGTACGCTTATCATACCGAATGGATATTAGTACCAATATTAATAATTTTATTGATAACAGTTTTTATTAATAAACCAAAACTTAAATTATGGCTGATCTTTTTGACCATAATATTAGCCCTGCCTCTACCTATTGATTATCTAAAGAATTCTGGACCCAGTGCCAGACCCAAATCACAGGTTTTGTGGAAAGATGCCGGTTTGGAAATGGAATTAAGAAATTCAAATAATTTTGTTAAAACAATTAAAATAATTAAAGTGTTCAGCCAGAATTACTTTGGATATTTTAATCCACGATATTTATTTTTTGACGGTTTAGGTATGTTATCGACAGAAAATCCATTTAAACCGGGGATTTTTTTGTGGCCTTTTTTAATACCACTAATTATTGGCATGTTTAATTTAAAAAGATATTTAAGAGGAAAATATTTAATATTTTTCGTTAGTTGGTTGTTATTATCACCTACAGTGGCGGCAATTACTCACGGAGGTATGAGTTTAGTAAGAAACCTTAATAGTCTGTTGCCTCTGACAATTGTTATCGTAATTGGAATAATAACTTTAAAACGCAAATGGCAATTAGTTATTGCTGGTTTATCAGTAATAACACTGATCGGATTTATATTAATATTTTTTGAAATTCAACCGGTTGATATGGCTGAAAGTTTTCAAAGCTACAAATCAATAACCCAGTTTGTTAATAAAATTGAAAATAAAACAGATACTATATATATTGACTATCGTTATGGTAATTATATTCAAGGTCGGGGACAGGAGTTTTTTGGTGTACCCCATTTATATTTTGGATTTTTTAATAAATGGGATCCAAGTATTATTCAAAACAGAATTAATATGCCGGATGGGGTTCATTATGGTAAGTATGTGATTGGACAAATTGACTGGAACAATATTAATCTACAAAGCAATAATTACTATGTAGTATCAATTGGCAATGTTCCAACCAAAGAAGTTATAGATAAATTATCGCTAGTTTCAGTGTTTAATGACCCGGGTGGCAAAAAGGCTTTTGAAATTTGGAAAAGCAAATAAACAAAAAGTCCCCTGCTAAAAGCAAGGGACTTTGATAAGTCTAAAAAAACTTATTTAACCATTTTCTTAATTTTGGTACCGGGAATGTAACGTGGCATTCGGCGGGCGACGATTTTTTTGGATTCTTTCGAACCGATAGCTTTAATGGTTTTGGCTTTGAACATTTTGGTTTTAAAAGTTCCAAAACCGGATAATTTAACAACTTCTCCACTACCAAGAGCTTTCATAATTTCATTTAAGAAAGTCTCAACAGCAACTTTGGCTGCTTTTTTGGAAAGTTTGGCTTTCTGGGACACTACTTCAATAAGATCTTTTTTAGTCATTTTTTTATTAATTAATAATTCACTATAATTCTAGCCTAGATTCCGCAGAATGCAAGTTTTACTCTCCATTTTTAACCGCATTTTTATTGATTTTGCTACCAATAATGGTGGAACTGGTGCGCAATTCTCTAATAACTGTTACTTTTATTTGACCGGCCCATTTTGCCTCTTCGTCTAACTTATCGGCAATATTTTGACTAAGAACTGTGGCTTCTGAATCTGAAACTTGCGATGGTTCGACAATAACCATTACCTCCCGTCCGGCCTGATACGCAGCCACACTTAATACACCAGGGAAATTTTTAGCAACTTCTTCAATATTTTTCATCCGCTTAAGATATTCTTCATGAACTTCATAACGGGCGCCCGGCCTGGCTCCCGAGGCAGCGTCGCCGACATAGACAATGGCTGATTCTATTGATGAAAAACCCTTATCTTCGTGATGTTCAGCTACAGCATTAATTACTGCTTCTGGTAATTTGTATTGACGAAGTAGATCAACTCCGAGATCGATATGGGTACCTTCCTGATCAGTAATTACTTTACCAATATCGTGAAGTAATGTACCTAATCTGACGGTATTGACATCTGCCCTTAATTCATTAGCGATATTGACTGCAATTTTGGTAGCTTCGACAGTGTGTTTGGCTAAATTTTGACCGTAAGAAAATCTAAATTTAAATTTACCAATGTTTTTGATAATGTCGATCGGTAGATTGAATACTCCAACCTCCTGACAAATTCGCTTACCTTCGTTTAATAAAATTTTATCCATCTCGGTTTTAGTTTGGGCAACGATTTGTTCTATTTTGACGGGTTGAATTCGGCCATCTTTAATAAGTTTTTCTAAACTTAGGCGGGCAATTTCACGACGGGTAGAATCGAATGATGAAATACGGATATCGTTGGTTTCGTCGAGTTCAATTTCAACTCCAGTTGCTTTTTCGAAAGCCCTGATATTTCTTCCTTCACGACCAATTATTTTACCTTTGATTTTGTCATCAGGTAAAGAAATGGTAGACACAGTATATTCGGCAACTGTATCGGTTATACCGTGTTGAATACTTTCGACTAAAATTTCCTTTGACAGTTCATCAGCTTGTTGCTGAAAACTTTCTTTGGTTTCTTCAATTTTTTTGGCAATCCACGAAGACATTTTTTTCTCGGTTGAGCTCATCAATAATTGCTTGGCTTTGTCGATGTCAAGGCCTGATATTGTTTCCAGTTTTTCTAATTGTTTCCGGTATAATTCATCCAACTGATCGGTTTTGGTTTTGATATTATTTTGTTGATCATCTAAAGATTTTTCTTTTTGAATAAGATATTGTTCTTTTTCGTCGAGTAATTTTAACCGCTTAAATATTTCAGTTTCTTTGGTTTTAGCTTCTAGTTCTAATTTTTTAGCATTTTGGAGGGCCA
>JAYRQZ010000012.1:0-1589 GCA_041910355.1 Candidatus Woesebacteria bacterium
AACAGATAGACTTGTTAATCGCACCAATTTTCTCCGGCTCCGGTTCCAGAGTCAAAATTTTAGAATCTTTGTCATACGGTATACCGGTCATTACCACCACCATCGGAGCTGAAGGTTTACCTCAAATAAAAGATTTTATCAAAATTGCTAATAATTCTACTGATTTTACCAGGTTAATTACGAATTTTTCGATACCTAATAACCATAATCAACTTAAAAACACCCTCGATAAATATTTGTGGTCTAAAATTTTTAGCAATTACTCTATTTTGCTGAATCAAGAAATCTCAGCTTAATTAACACCCAGACAGCTTCCATAAAATCTCTAATATTTATCTTTTTACCCTCAGTTACTTTTCTTGGATTATAAGAAATTGGTACCTCATATATCTTGATTCCTCGTTTTAATATTTTAGCGGTCACTTCAGGACAAAACTCAAATCTCTTTGATTTTAACGGAATCGATTTTAACAACTTTGTTTCAAACATTTTGTAACAGGTTGGTTCATCGGTAATTTGTCCACCATACAAAATATTCACCATTTGGGTTAGTACCCACCCACCCATATAAAAACTAAAACCGGAATAATTTACCTTTCTCTTTCCTAGAATTCTCGATCCATAGACCACACTTACTTCATCTTTTCCCATTTTAATAAGCATTTTTACAAAGTCATTTGGATCATATTCCATATCACCATCCTGAATTACTACCACATCACCAGTAACATATTTAAATCCGGTCCTTAACGCCATACTTTTGCCTCTGTTCTTTTTATGATTTATCAATCTAAATTTAATCTTCCCCAACCTTTTTAACTCTTTTAAAATATTTAATGTATTATCTTTTGATCCGTCATTGACTACAATTATTTGTTTGTTAATTTTTCCTAAATCGATATCCCAAACTCGTTTAAGAATTTTTTCAATCGTTTTTTCCTCATTAAAAACCGGCACCACAATCGACAATTTTTTAATAGTTTTCATTTACTCTGTTATCTTATCAAAATCTGTTATTTTAAACTGTCCCCAAATCACACCCAATATTTGTTTTTCATAACCTAAAAACGGTATTTCTGTTTCGTCTAAAACCTCAAAACCGCGATCTTTCAAATTTTTAAGACAGGCAAGATATTCTGTGTTCATTCCGGTTTTAGCGTGAATCGTTACAAATTTAGCAATCTCTTTTGATTTTAAATAAGGCTTTAATTTATTAATACTTACTTCAGTGTAATTTTTATTTAAAGTCAACCCGCTATAAGCCAATCTGTCAATATTTAAAACCGGTAAATTATTAAAAGGTGATAAAACATAATAGGTCATTCCACCATTAGCACAATTTAAATATATATCCGGTTTAATATCATTATTAATTTCAATCTTTTTAATACCAAAATTTTTTAGTTCTTTGGGGTAACTAATTCGGTTGTAGTAATATCCTTGCCTGAAACCAATATCATAAGCCAAACTCAAATTAATTACTCTTTTGTTTTGTAATATTAAAAATAATAATATTGGTATAAAAATAATCCATTTAAAATAACCACTCAATTCTTTGTATAAAAACATCAAAATTAATCCTCCCAAAA
>JAYRQZ010000013.1:0-1763 GCA_041910355.1 Candidatus Woesebacteria bacterium
GAAGAAAGATTTTGATGGGCTCTAAGATATTCGATTAAAATATCTTGAGCCGAAGTGGAAATTACTTTGGCGGGACCGTTTTGCTGTAATTCTGTATCAGTAATATTTAGGTATGAAGCACTGTTGTGGTAGTGGTAACCCTGAAGACAAATGGTGTACATTTTACTATCGTCAACTGATTTACCGTTTAGGGTAAGAGAAATTAATTGTTGTTTTTGATTGTCATAAACCGCCCTTACACCGGAATTGACCTGATAACACTCCCCTTCGCCCAAACGATTAGTAGGTCTCATTATATGACTAAATATTTTTTTTAGCTGATTACCAGTAATGGTAAACCGGTTTAATGAATCGTTATAAGGGAAAGCACACATTAAATCGTTTAGAGTTATTACCGGGCCCAATTCCTTGGTTCTTACTGAACCACTACCTAAAAACATTACATCGCATTGACCAGAAGAGGCAAAGGCGTCGGCAATTAAATTGCCAAGAGCTGTTTCGGTCTCTCTTTGGGGGTGGGTTAATTTGGTGGTGGTTTTGGTTAAAATTGAGCTATATTTCTGATCAACTTCTTTCTTGAAACTTTCAATAAATTCTAATAATTTTTCGTCGGGTTTGACAATCTCGCTAGTGATGGGAACTAATTGCCATTGATAATCAATAACGCTATTGGTATCGTCGTCTACCGTAATATCAAAACGGCCAACCTGATTGGTGGAAGTTCCGGCCTGAACGATAAGGATTTTGTTAACAACTTCCGGTTTTTCCAAAACGGTATGGGAATGACCGCCGATAATCAAATCGACTCCCCACTCCGGTTTTAACAAGGAAGCTAATTCCCGATCTGATTCGATACCAATATGGGTTAATAAAATGGTCAAATCAATATCATCATTTTTGTAAGCATTACAGATTTTGCCGACTTCGGAGCTAGCCTCTTCCAGATTAACAAAAGAGCCGATTAGTTTATCCTGCGTTATAGAATCAATCACTTTCTCAGTAATAATTCCGGTAAATAAAATATTAAATCCGGCTTTGTCGATAATTTTATAGGGATTCATTAATCGTTTGCGATAAGTTTTGATATAAAGATTGGCGTTGACTATGGGGAAATTGGCCATCTTTTCCAGAAATAACAAATGGGGTAAACCGTAATCGAATTCATGATTACCTAGAGCGACAACATCGGGACTTAAATAATTCATTATCTCAATGGTTGAAATACCTTTGTATTCGGTATCGATTAATGATCCCTGAACCATATCGCCGGAAATTACGTATAGTACGTTGTCTTCTTCGGACCTGACTTTGTTGATATAAGCTGATAATAGTGCCAAACCACCGATCATTTCCCCTGATTTACCGCCAAGCTCTGCCAGAAAATCGCCATGCATATCGTTGCTGTGAAGAATGGTAAATTTTTTAGTTGCCATAAGTTAATTTTGAACCATAAATTCTTTTTGAGGATAGGTGGCGTCGATTTTAGCAGTACCATTTTCCAGTTTCATTGACCTGACATAAAGATTGGGGACAGCATTGATTCTGGTTTCGATAAAATCAGTAGCGGTTTGTAAATTGTCGGAAATTAATTTTTGAGGAATTGAGATACGGCCAATTTCGATTTTTTCCGGATTTAGAGTTACTTTATTATCAATAACTTCAACCCGACCTTTGAGATAATATGGTGGATTAAAACCGATATGGTATTTATTGATAGCTGATTCGACTTCGGAGGTAGAATGAGTGAGTGAGACATAAGGTAA
>JAYRQZ010000014.1:0-3565 GCA_041910355.1 Candidatus Woesebacteria bacterium
CCATCGCTCTATTGTAAAATAACCATAGTGAAACAACAACTCGGTCTTCTTTTTCTTTACTATCTTCGTTTTCTTGCCCGGATTCAACTCAAAAAAATAAAATTATTAAATCCAAAGTTAAAAATCATCGGCATAACCGGTTCAGCCGGAAAATCTTCGGCCATCAACGCCTGTCAAGCCATTCTGGCTCCTCAATATAAAGTCAAAACAACCGCCAATGCCAATACCGAATCAGGCATTCCTCTAAATATTCTTGGGATAAAAGCCACTTCGTTTTTTGTACTCGACTGGATTAAATACGCCTTTCTGTCACTTTATAAGCTTCTAACAAATTGGGAAATCTATGATATTTACCTGATTGAAATGGGCATTGATAGCTCAAAAGAACCTAAAAATATGAGTTATCTGCTTAAGATTGTCATACCGGACATCGGAATTTATTTAAATGTCAATCCTGTTCATTTGGAAAATTTTGACAATATCGATCAACTAGCCAAAGAAAAAGCTAAATTGGTCAACGCTTGTTCCCAAGCTATCATTAACGCCCACGATCCATTGGTTAAAAAATACACCACCAATCCCAATACCACATTTATTACTAACTACAAAATAACTATCCCAAATCTAATAATTCCTCAAGCATTTGAAATTACATTTGGTGCCGCCATAACACTTAGCCAGTATTTTAATATACAATCTAATATTGCTATCGCCAGAATTCAACAAAATTTTCACCTTCCGCCTGGTCGTTCGAGTTTAATCAAAGGTATCAAACAATCTCAAATTATCGACAGTTCTTATAATTCATCTCCTGCCGCCGCCCTCGAAATGCTAAAGCTCCTCAGCACCTTCCCCCCAACCCGAATTGCCGTCCTCGGAGATATGCGGGAACTTGGTAACGCATCCTCTTCCGAACACATCAAACTGTATAAATATGCTACCAAATTGGCCGATACCATTATAAGTGTCGGTCCCGAAACTACTAAATACTTCGGCTCTAACGCTCTAAAGTTCTCTTACTGGTGGCAGGCACTCGATTACCTAAAAAATAACTTGCCCGTTAAATCAACTATATTAATTAAAGGATCTCAAAACACAATTTTTCTTGAAGAAATCGTCAAAGGATTACTAATCAATCCGACCGATGTCACCAAACTCTGCCGCCAATCTCCCTACTGGCAACAACTAAAAAACAAATTCAGGCTAAGCCATTCTTAATTAATCCCAGTATCTCTTCCGGCTTGTTGGCAAGATATTTTGGTTGATAATTTTTCAACGCTCCCCTGCTATGAAATCCCCAAGTAGCTGAAATTATTCTTATCCCCAATTTATTTCCGGCTTTGATATCTCTTGTCTCATCACCGATATAAATCACTTCATCCGGTTTAACTCCGTTCTTTTTCATTATACGTCTTAACCGGCCGGTTTTTGTTTTCCATATTCCCACACTTTCGACAAAGTCAAACATTTTTTTTAACTTATGTTTTTTTAAAAAATCGTTAATATTTTTAGTGGTATTAGTTGATACAATTCCCAATACGTATCCCTGTTTTTTTAAACTTTTAATAACCTTGTCAATTCCATCAAATAACTTAACCTTACTTATTTCTTCGTTGAGTTTTGGATGAATCAACCTTGCAATTTTTATTATTTTCAGCCACGAAGCTCCTTTCCTTATCATCATTAATATTGTCCTTTTCAAACCCAAATTACGATAGGCCTCAATCTCTTCTTCTCCCATTTCTGGTGAATTATAGCGGCGCGATAATTTATTAATAACTTTTATTCCCGTATCAAAGGTATCGGCAATCGTTCCGTCAAAATCAAAGATCACCAAACCGCTAGACATCTTATACCTTATATTCCTTATCTTTTTTCATTTCCTTTTCAATCAGATCACGCAAAAACACTGATCTGGGAATTCTTCGTGTATTTGAGACCCAATCTAAATATGACAACAAACTTGATTGAATAAAAAAATTAAACCTAACATCAGCTTGCCCCGAAGCTTGATTCAATGCCTCTTTTAATTTTTTATCTAAATTATCTTTATCGTATACAACTGAAATTAATGATTTCTCTGCTGTACTTCTAAATAACAACAGCGAATCCTTATTTTGACTTAATACTATTACCACCTTCCCATTTTCTAGAGCAAAATTAGTCAAATAACCAACAGACAAACTTCTGGTCGATGCCTCAAACACACAAATATCCGCACTTTTTATCGCCTTTTCGGTTTGTCTATGATGATCGGTCAATTCTTTATCGGACATTGCATAAAATTTTTCCGAACTTACTTCCTTTACCCACTTGCTAGTATGGCCATAGCCAAATTTTTCAATCAATCGATAAATAACTAAAATCAGTTCCGGATCTTTATCTTTAATTCTTGGACTAGTACCAAAATATACTTTCATATTTGTATAGTACTATACTTTCGTGGTTTTTCCAACAAAGTCAACCAAATAAGATAAAACTCGATCTCCGTCTCTTTTTGAAACCGCATCCCACAAATCAGTTACAACATCATGACGCAACAGACAACCCGACACTTTCAATTCTGAATTCACCTCAACTCCATATGACATTAAGCCTTCCTGACAAACGGAAGAATATTGGCAATCTCTGCAAATCTTGGGCATTTCCGGACTTAATTTATTATTAAAATCATCAGTTTCAACCAATAACCCACTTTTAAACTTCCACACTAGCCTGGTTCTGGCAGGCACAGAATAGTCATCTATATTCACAATTATGGCATTTTCATTAAGATAAGCTAACAATGATTCCCAGGCAACATGATAATCAAAATATTTTTTTTCATTTATCCCGGGCGACCAAATTAATTTATACAGCTTTACTCTCAATCCAAAATCGGTTGACCAATCCAGAAAACTCATCAAATCCGACCATAAATTATCAAAATTTAACAATACTCGATTAACTTTTACTTGCTTAAACTTTCTTCTAGTTGCTTTCTCAATTGCTCTTTTAACTCTGTCAAAGCCGTCAACTCGGGTAATAGATTTATAACCCTCTCGATTAAATACATGCATACTAACAGTCAAAATATCCAAACCAGTATCCTCAATTTGTTTTAACTTATCTTCCAGCAAATAGCCATTGGTGGTCATACTAACCTCTTTATAATTCAGCTTCTTTAATCCTTTCAATAATTTAAATATATCCTTGTAAAACAAAGGTTCCAAAGCTCCAATCTTGGCTTTTTCCAATTTCAACGGCTTCTTTAGTGTCTCTGCTAAAAATAAAAAATCATCACTGGTTGCATTATTCTTACCAGTTAAAGTATTCACCCCATCCCGATGACACCATTCTTCACAACTATCAGGAAAACTACAATTGTAATTACACACCCGGTTGACCAATAATCTTAACTGTTTTGGCCAATCAATTTGATTATATTCTAATACCCGCTTATTCATTTAAGAGTTTGTATCATACCTCAATAAGTTCTAACTTACAACAGGATAATCAACAAATAATCCGGCAATTTGTGTATTATCTTTAATATGTTCCACACTATAATCTGTCACTGATAAAC
>JAYRQZ010000015.1:0-2377 GCA_041910355.1 Candidatus Woesebacteria bacterium
TAATTGTGGGTGAAAAAAACAGGCAAAGGGTACATTTACTTTTTGTTTATATAATTTCATTAATAACTTAAGTCGTTTCATATCAATAGCTAAAACATCATCGGCAAATTCAATTCGGGGATAATGAAACTTTTTTTTGTTTTGCTCCAGTTCTTCAATTACGTTTTCCGGACTCCGGTGACGGAATCGTTTTTGACCGGTGTACATTCGTTGATAAATATTGTTGGAACAGTAAGTGCAGGCGAAAGGACATCCCCGGCTACCGACGGCAGTATAAGCCATGTAGCGGGCGCTGGGGTTTTGGGGCGAGTGATAAAACAAATCTTTGTCGGGAAAGGGTAATGAATCAAGATCGGTTATAAGGGGGGCTAATGGATTTTTTATTAATTTATTTTTTTGTCGGTACCACAATGACGGCGTAGGGCTGATATCGCCTTTTTCAAAATTTTTGGCAAAATCAATAATTGTTTTGTCTGCTTCGCCAACAATAATGCCATCGATGAATTTTTCTTTCATGACAACATCCGGTACTGAATTAACATGAACTCCGCCAAATAAGATATACAATTTTGGAAAAGTTTTTTTAATATATTTAGCCCGAGATGAAGACCAGGGAAACTGATAAGAAAATGGCGAGAAACAGATAATATCGGGATGATAATTTTTAATATTTTGAGATACTATTTTATTTTCACTTTTATCACCAAGATTGTAGGGGAAAAATAAAAGTTTAACCTGATGACCGGCTAGTTTCAATGAAGCGGACAGATATTCCAAACCAATATTTTCGTTCTCACTTTGAATAAACAAAAATTTGAGCATTGAGGAATTATATAGAATAACTGTCGACAATCAACTTGGCGTTTGAATTACTAAAATGAGAGAGGGCATATCGCCGACAGGTGGTTCTAAGTTTTGATGGAGTATTGCCTTTTGAAATATTTTTTAAAAGTTTAACGATATCCGATTCTTTTGGCAAATAAGGAAGATAAATTAAAACTTTTTTGGACAAAAAGGTGGGTGGAGAACCTCTTTGGGGAATGATTAAGGGTGTTCCGCAAGATAATGATTCGATAAGTGTTTGGGAATAACCCTCGTCGTAGAGATAGGGTGATAAAAAATAGTCACAATTGCTGTATAAAGAAATCAATTGTTTAAGTTGATTAGGATTTTTTTGATCTAAACTGCCATAATAAAATAAGTTGTTTTGTTTTGAAGCCGAAGTTTTAATTTTAGATTCAAGTTCACCGGAGCCGGCGATATGGAAACCTATATGGGGGAAATTGGTGGAAATATTAAGAATTAAATCAACACCTTTAAGTTTTATTAAACGGCCGACATAAAAAATATTAAATTTATGCTTAAAAAATTTTTTGGGTTGAGGTGAGAAAGTTTTGGTATCGATCCATTTTGATTCAACTTTAATTTTTGATGGATTAATACCCATTATCAATAATTCATTTCGGGAAATTTCTGATACGGCCAGGATCATATCAAAACCGGATAATATTTGTTTTACAAAATAACGAAGTATCGGTCGATTGGAAAAATGATAAATGGCATGAGTGCTGACAACAATCCGTTTGGAGTGAAAAAGATTTAAAATTCTGGCAATTAAAGCTGCCACCAAACCGTGAGCGTGAATACAATTAATGCGGTGGTAATTACGCTGATAATATACAAAACTTAAAATAAATAATCCAGGAAATAAATATAGAAATTGTAATGGAAAGTATTTTTCAAACCGATTAAAAAGGGTTTGACCAAACCATTTAAGGCGAAATATTTGATAATTTTTAGTATATTCGTGCGACTTGCCGGTTTTGGCAGTGGTCAATGGCTGATAGGTGAGCAGAGTTGAATAGATGTGATGAATAGACAAATATTTTATAAGCTTGTCAAGATGTGTTTCGACTCCCCCGTCGTTTGGTAAGGCAAAAGGAGATATTAATAAAACATGCGGATTTATTTTAGTAGAATTTTTGACCGACATTGATATTGATAATAGTATAAAATAACTTTTAATTAATAAATATCGGTAAAAATGAAAGTATTATTAATAAATCCACCGGGCACGGTATATGGGTCAGGATTATTACGACCACATATACCGATGGGATTGTTGTATTTATCGGCATATTTAAAGAAAAACGAAAAAGAAGTGGAGTTTTTGGACGCATTAGCCGGTGAAGATAACAGAGTTGAAAAAAGAGGTCGGGGAAAAAGATATGGTATGAGTCAACTAATGCTTTCAAAAACAATTAAAAAAATTAATCCGGACATTATCGGTATTGGGACAATGTTTTCAGCTTATTTTGACGATGTGGTAGAACTGGCTAATTTGATTAAAAAAATCAATAAAAATATTTTAGTGGTA
>JAYRQZ010000016.1:0-3141 GCA_041910355.1 Candidatus Woesebacteria bacterium
GACATATGATACCTCAACTTAGCCCAATAGCCGGCTACTGCTTGATCTCAAAGAATTCGTAAATAGAATTGTAGTCGGAAAAATAGCTGGTCTCCGGCAACATTTCATAATTACTATCAAAATATTGATTGAAGATAAACCTAAAATCGTTGACTGGGGTGGTAGGAATAAATTTTTGGTCGACGGCTTTCGGTAAATAAAAAGCACTCAAAATAGACATCCTTTCTTTGACCCCATCGGAGGGTGCCGGCCGGATCCATTTGTAGGGGTGACCCATGATAGATGCCGGACCATGGTCTGACTGCAGGATTATTATCGGAGGTTGACTTGAATTGGATATTATTTTGGTAAGAGTTTTGGTGATCTCTTGGTTGACAAAAGTTAATTGATTTAGATAATTTTTCCGGTCGCCAAAAGATTCTCCAGCTAATTCCAACAATTGATCTGGGACCGGATCCCCTTGTTGATCGAATAAATAGGGCGGGTGGGGTACATTGAAATGAGCAATGACAAATTTGCTGCCTTTCAAATAAGGGACCTCTCCGAGCTTGTTGAAGGCATACAACACTTTGGCTCTGGCCTGATCGGCTAAGACGTTTTTTATGAACGGAGACAGAGAGGTGGTCTGTAAAAATACGATATAAAACTCATTTATATTGATCTTTTTGCCAAATATTTGGAATAATTTTCCTTCATCATAATTTAGATCAGCGGAGGTTAACTTATCCGTCGGACCCCAACCCGAGGCCAGATTGATAACTTTGTAGCCTTTTTGTTTTAATATCTTGGCGACTTCGTTTTCCCCAACCATTTTGAAAGGGATGCTAACGTCTTGTGAGTCTTTCCCGATTTCGGCCGTTAGATAATTGACATGCTTCATGTTTAGAGTGGATGACAGGGAGAAGAAAGTCTGGGAGTAATTGCTCCGAGCATCGTCTTTGACCTTAAAATTCATGTTTCTAAGTCTGTATATAAAATTACTATTATCGTAACTAAAAACATTTTTTAAAATGTCTTCCCGGGCGTAACCGTCGAGAATTATAAAATAGATATCCGGAGTATCGGACTTTTGATTTTGCGACTGACCCGGTTTGGTCTTCGGGGACGAAAACTTACTGACCGCCGGCAAAATATTTATAATTTGGATTACGACTAATCCGGTTATAAATATCGTCAAAAATCCATTCCACTTTTCCAGGGATTTATGGCTTTTGATAATTAAAACCGTTCCGACGACCAAGAGAATTATCCAAACCGGAAACAAAAATTTATCCGGACCCAAAACAACCGAACCAATTGGAATATAAATTTTGTTAAATAGATTTGACAGATGACCGTAAGAAAAAAACCAAATAACATACAGGGTGGTCAACAGTGAACCTTTGGGCCAGCTTCGTAATATAAGACTAATTAACACCCACAGAATTATAAAAACAAATAATGATAATAATAAAGGCTGAACAATAATATTTAGATTTAGTTGGTTCCGATTGAAAGAATAGAAAAATAAAATGGGGAAAACTGAGGCTAGTATGGGGTGAAATAATTTATTCATTTCTTGGCCATCAGGTACAAACAGCGGTGGCTATTGGTAATATTTTGTTTTTTGATAATTTTAAAATATCTACCAAACTCGGTTTCAAAATTAGTCTGATCGTAGATGGTAAAGATATCCTCACGTTGGGACAGTAAAATTTTGACCTGAGAATCCTGCTTGCCGATAAATTCGATGATCAGATAACGACAGTGGTCTTTGATAAGGTCAGCGATGGCGGAAAACGGGAGATTGTTGGCAATGGCTAAATGGTGGATGGTGGCTAGCATCATAATGACATCGAAATTGGCCCGCTGCCAAAAAGATTTCCTCTCCTGATTGGCCCAACCCAGATTCGGACTGGGATTCATAAAGTCGATGACTAGAGGCAGGACAGAGTCGGAATCATGGCGGGTAAAATTGGCTTCAACGGCGGGTTCATCGTAGTCGGCGGAGACAACATAGGCCTTGTTGACAGCAACAAGGTCGCTAAAAAATCCATTGTTGGCACCAAGATCTAAGACTGAAGTTACCGGTAACCCTTTGAGGAATTTGAGGACCAAATCCCCTTTGGCGTCAAATGACTTTTGGTCATAATTGGTGTGAGAATAATAGTCACCCCAAGTGCTTTGCCGTTTTTTGGGTTGGAGGCCTTTGACGGTAGATGTCAGACTGTCGATGAGATTTTCGAGAGACTGCTGACTTAATTGATATTTATTTTTAGAGATGGTGGCGGCTGCCAAAACCTGTTGACTTTTGGCATTTAGGATTAAATGGCCAAAGATACCAAAATTAATTTTGGCGGATACGGGCAATAATTTGGCTGCCAGATCTAAAGGAATACCGTCTAGGTAGGAACCAAGCAACTTGCTTAATCGATTGTCGGTGTAGGCCATAAGGGCTAATGGGGCGAGAAAGTGCTGACAGAACTGGCGGTAGGCAATCCAGGGTGTACCCGGTACATATTTTTCAAATGACAGAGTGTCGATAAAGATCGGTTTTTTGCCAATAAACTGGACATTAAAGGCGGAGGCGTCTTTGAGGTTCATGCCACGACGAAGGCTTAACCTTTCAATTTTGAGGGTGAGCAGGGCAGCGGCTTTGAGCTCCGAAAAACACCATTCGTAGGGGTAGGAAATAAAAGGAATAATAGTAGGCGCTATAACTTTATAAACATTTGGACCGGCTTTGACTTCCCGATGGCTGACTAACAGATTTCCATCCACCAGTTTTTGGTACAAACCTCCCGACATTAATGCTTCGTAGTTGTCTTTGTAGACCGGACTAATTTCTCTGAACACTTTTCCGTTTTGATAATAAATACGACCACTGGGATCCCTAAAGGAACCGAGCTCATTCTTCTTTGTCATCAGTTTTCTTTTTGAAAATATCTTTTAGTTTCTTCCAATAATTTCTGAAAATAAAACCGAATCCGACAGCGCCGGCAATAAGCATTTGGATCATATAACTACCACTACCGGGGTCCAAATAGGCCAGTGAAGGTTGGGGCCAAATCAAAACAATTAGCGACAGCATCAAAATTATTTCAATATTGATTTTTTTGGAGTTCATGAAGTGATTATACACAAATATTAAAGGGTCGTTAA
>JAYRQZ010000017.1:0-4402 GCA_041910355.1 Candidatus Woesebacteria bacterium
CGGTGTTGCTGAAAATAATGCTGCTGGAATTGCTGCCGGTTTGGCCAAATCGGGCAAGACTGTATTTCTGGCAACTTATGCCTGTTTTTCACCGGGGATAAATTGGAACACAATAAAGCAGTCAATTTGTTATAACAATTTGCCGGTTAAAATTATTGGTTCTCATGGTGGATTGATGACGGCCGAATTGGGAGCCACCCATCAGATGTTGGAAGACATTGCCCTTATGAGGGCTCTTCCCAATATGGATGTTTTTGCCCCATTAGACGCTATTGAAACCAAAAAGATTATTTCTACAATCGCCCTAAATCGTCACCCGTGCTATGTCCGTCTTGTCCGTCCGTCAACACAGCAAATATTTAGTCACAGTCCTTCATTTACTATCGGAAAATCAGCAATTTTAAAAAAAGGACAAAGTGTTACCGTGGCCGGTTATGGACCAATTTTAATTCAGGCACTGGAAGCCCAGGCAAAATTTGATATTGCCCTAAAATCAAAATCTCCATCACTTGAAATAATCAACTGTTCATCAATAAAACCATTTGATGCATCCACCATTATTACCAGTGTCAAAAAAACCGGTCGTTTAATTGTAATCGAAGATCATCAAAAAAATGGCGGTTTTGGTGAAGCAGTTGCCTCGATATTATTAACAAGCAATGTCAATTGCCGTTTTACCCATTTGGCTGTAGATGATAAATTTGGCCAATCAGGTAAGGACTATAATCAACTGTGGGACTATTATGGGATCGGTCTTAATAATTTAATTATCGCCATAAAAAATATTTTATGATGACTTTAAAAGAAATTTTACTCGATTATCAAAATAAACATTTAGCTCTGCCGGCATTTAATATCGATACTTTTGAAATTTATCAGGCAGTTGAATCTGCTGTCAGGGAGACACTTTTGCCTTGTATCGTTCAGCTTTCACCCAACGAAGATTCTTTTGTTCAGGCGGAAAGATTATTACTTTTAGTTAAAAAAGCCAATCTTGAAAATCTGCCAATTTTTCTAAACATGGATCATGGAAAAGATCTTAAACGGCTGTTGCATTTAACAAAATTAGGTTTTGATATGGTTCATTTTGATGGTTCAAAACTGGCATATGCTGAAAATCTAAAAATCTCTACTGTTTTTATTTCGGATTTAAAAAAAATCAACCCCAATATTGTTGTTGAAGCCGAATTTAATCAAATTAATTTGATTGATAACGGTGTTGATCCTAAATGTCTGACCGATCCTTCTCAGGCTCTTGAGTTTATAACCCAAACTAAAGCTGATTTGTTGGCTGTATCTATTGGCAATCTTCATGGGGTAAACAGTGTAATTCCCGAATCAATTGATTTAGAATTGCTGCAAAATATAAGTAGCGCGGTTAAACCGGTTTATCTGACACTTCACGGCGGTTCAGGGATAAACAGTGATCAGATATCCTCAGCAATTAATCTAGGTATCGTAAAAATTAATATCAATACCGACCTCCGGCTTCAATTTAAAAATTCACTCGCCCGGGTCCTAACAGAAGTAAATTCCGAGAAATTATACGAATATTTGGATCCGGTCATACTTGATCTGAAGAAGGTTATTATCAGTAAACTACAACAATTTACCAATCATGTTTGATATCATTTCTATCGGTGCGGCTACAATTGATATTTTCGTAAAATCAGACCAATTTGTTGTTAAGGACAATTTGCTTGGACTGGAATACTCTTCAAAAAATGAAATTACTTATAGCTTGATTTCCTCCGGTGGAGGAGCTACCAATTCAGCCGTTGCCATTTCCCGATTAGGTTTAAAAGCCGGCTGTTTATCACTGTTGGGCAATGACCCTCTTAGTTTATACATATTCAAAGATCTAAAAGAAAATAATGTTGCTACCGATTTGTTGATTCATTTAGACAATGAAGTTACTGATTTTTCTGTAATTTTGGTGTCACCCGACGGAGGGCGTTCAATTTTAACTAACCGTGGATCCAGTCGGCTTGAAAAATCACAGATAGTTTGGGACAAATTAATAAATACTACCTGGTTTTACATTACGTCCTTAGAGGGTAATTTAGAGCTGTTAGAACAACTGGTTGGTTTTGCTACGGAACATCAAATTAAAATTGCCCTTAATCCTGGTAATCGGGAATTGTCGGAAACGACTAGGTTGGTACCGCTTCTTAGTCATGTTGATTTTCTTCTTTTAAACAAAGCAGAATCAGAATTGATAACAGGAATTGAGGTTAATCAGACCGGATATTGGGAAAAGTTACTTTCTTTCGGTTCAAAAATCACTGCTGTTACTAATGGTCGCGAAGGTGCCTACATTCTCACTCGCGAACAAAAATTGTTTTCACCCATAATCAACACTAAGCCTATCGATGAAACTGGAGCAGGAGATTCATTTGGTTCTACTTTTATTGCTGCCCAAACGCATCATCTTAATCTCAATGATTCGCTGTTCTGGGCTATAAAAAATTCAGCGTCGGTGGTATCGATGCTTGGAGCCAAACCGGGTTTACTAAATTTAATTGAAATTAAACAATAAATGTTACCCAAACCCGAAAAAATTAAGAAACTATCTTCGTCTCATCAACTTGACTTGGTTGAATCGGTTTCCATGGAAGAAAAAATTAGCCAAAAAAGACGAATTCTCTTTTGGGCGTTGTTTTTAACTATTGGACTTAGTTTATTATTTTGGGGCTACCATCTTATTGTTGAATTACTTAAATCACCTCGTCAGTTGATTCCTAAAATATCAACTCCCGAAATTAAATTGAATAAAATTGATTCCCAGATTGATAATTGGCAGTCTGTAGACGGTCAAATAACCAAATATTTACGACCTGAAAATGGTAATTGGAATATTTACATTCAAACGCTCCCGTCAGGTATAAAAGATTTTAATTGGTCAAAAAATAATATAAAACTTAATGAGACGGAAATTACCGATAATGTTTCTAAAATAAAAAAATTAAATATAAAAGGTCAAAGTTTAATCCAGTCGGTGATACCGCAGGGTTTGAATGTTCGGGAAATTATCACCCATGATCAACAATTGGATATTTATCAGTTTTTAATTGATATTCCTAATTATCAACTGTTTATTGGTATTAGTATCAACGATGGAGACGTTAATAAAAATCAGGCAATAGTGATTAATCTTGTTGGTCAATTATATTGGTCAATAATTGCTAATTTACCGATAGTCGAATAACTTTTTCTCGTTTCGTTACTGGTGGTGATGGGCATTTAACATTTTTTTCTGATCCTCGGACAAAATATTCTTCTCTGCCGCAAACATTCGCTTTGTATACCCCCATTGGTACTTCCCATTTTTCGTCATTTTTTTCAGTCAAAATATTGCTAATAATTTTATTCCAAATTGGTGTTGCTCCGGATACCCCCGACGCCACCCAACTCATTGGTGTGCCGTTGTTGTTGCCTACCCATGTTGCTACTAAAATAGACGGAGTCCAACCAATACACCAATTATCTTTTAGATTGTTTGTCGTTCCCGTTTTTACCGCTACAGTTTTACCCTCAATTTTTAATTTTGAATTTAAACCAAACACTGGTGCCCTAGCCTGATTATCACTCAGTACATTGTTAATAAGATAAGCCAAATTTGGATCAATTACCAATGTTTTTTCCAATCGGTTTTCATATATTTTTTCTCCAAGATAATTTTTAATGGTTATTACCGGCTGTAAATCTTTTTTAAATCCCAAATCTGCAAATATACTATAAGCAGTGGCCATGTCTGTCATTTTTACTTCACCACTGCCAAGTGCTAATGCCAAACCAAACCGGTTTCTTTCCTTCCAAGTGGTAATACCCATTAATTCCGCCAAATCAATCATTTCAGATACGCCATCCGATGCCAATATCTTTACTGACGGAACATTCAGTGATGATGCTAACGCGGTTCTTAATGTCACCTTGCCCATAAATTTACCGTTATAATTTTTAGGCGAATACGGTTTTTGTCCGTTGATTTGATAAACCACCGGACTATCATCAATTTTACTTGCCAAAGTCCAACCTTTCATCAGCGCCAATAGGTAATTTATAGGTTTAATCGACGAACCCGGTTGTCTTAGAGCGGTGGTAATATTGTACTTACCGTCAATATCTTTAGAGAAATAATCTTTTGATCCTACCATAGCTAATATTTGACCGTTTTTAGGATTTATTACCAATGCACCACCGTTAGTAATGTTAAGTTTTTTCACTTTTTCTGTTTCTTCTTCTACAATTTTTTCCGCCATGTCTTGTATCTTAATATCGAGACTGGTAGTAATTTCCAAACCTCTTCGGCCGAAGTTTTGATAACCGAATCGTTTTTCTAAATAGTCTTTTATATAAAAAAAAAAATGAGGAGCCAATATATTAATATTTTCTTTAACAA
>JAYRQZ010000018.1:0-2505 GCA_041910355.1 Candidatus Woesebacteria bacterium
TTAAAAGATTGCTTCGCTTCGCTCGCAATGACGAAGCGTGATAAATTAACACTACCCAAATTACAGGCGTCGTAAGGTAACAGTGGCTGCTCTCCGCAAGGATTAGTTGCTTCTATCACCCCCATTGCCGGTACCGGATTTGATGACGGCTGATTCATTCTGTCAATAAACACCAATCCCGGATCACCATACTGCCAAGCTAATCTGGTAATTAAATTAAATACTTTGTAGGCATTTAATTTAATCGTTACTTCACCGGTTCTGGGATTTATTAATTCATAGCCTTCTTCCGAATTACTAGGATTAGCCACCGCCCACTGATACAATCTACTGACACCTTCTTCAACTTCTCTTAATCTGGCATCTGCATCTCGATTACCTTCGGCAATTCTAATTTGTTCAACAATTTCTTCCGGAATCGAATCGTCTGCTACATATTTTTTGTCAATTTCAATTTGATTCATAAAAACATTCGTTACTGCCAAAGATATGTTGAAATTGGTCAGCGAATATTCATCCAGTTTTGACACTGCAAATCTTAAAACATCAGGATGTTGGATCGACAGCATCCCCATATTTGCTCCCCGCCGAACCCCACCTTGTTTAATTTGAGCTGTCACATCGTTATAAGCCTGCATAAACGACACCGGACCAACTGTAGTTCCGCCACTAGTGGCAATATAATCACCATAAGGACGTAACCGGCTAAACGAAAAACCGGTTCCTCCGCCACTTTTGTGAATCATCGCCATATCGGTCATTGTTGCCAATATCGACTCCATCGAATCTTCAATTGGTAACACAAAACAAGCCGACAGTTGCTGATGTTTTTTACCGGCATTAACCAGACAGGGTGTATTTGGAAAAAATTTCTGTTCTGCCATTAGATCGTAAAAAATCTTTGCTTGAGTTTCTACTTCCGCTTCCGACTTACCAAAAACAAGATCACCTTTGGCTACGTTTTTGGCAACTCGATAATAAATATCCTTAACTTTTTCCATCGGTTTACCGTCTTCTCCTTTCATCGCATAACGTGTTTCAGCAATATATCTGGCATTGTCTGACATTACCGGATCTTTTAAATCGCTCTGTTTATTTCTTTTATCAATTAAATCCATATTATTTTTTCCGGTAATCACTAATAATTTTTTCAAAATCGTCAATATTGTGAACGTCCAAATAAATCGTTGCAAATCTGATATACGCCACCGGATCAATATCCTTTAATTTATCCATCACCATTTTACCGATTTCTTTAGATGGTATCTCTACTGTCTCCCAATTTAATAATTTCATTTCAATTTCATCTATCAACCTCGATCTGGCATCGTTATCCATTTTCCAACAGGCTTTTTCAAAACAACGTTCTAGCTTTTCCCGGTTATAATCTTCGATTCGGCCATCTTTTTTTACCACTTTGAGTTCAATATTGCCAACTTTCTCATAAGTAGTAAACCGTTTTTTGCATTTAAGACATTCTCTTCTCCGCCGGGTTGCCCGACCATCAAACGCATCGCGAGATTCCAAGACGTTTGATTCATCATGATTACAATAAGGACAAAGCATAGGTTTTATTAATTTTTAACTAAACACTATTCCAAGTGGATGAATATCATCATATCTACTACCTATAGTGCCAGTCAACTAGCAATTAATACTCTTCTTTCTAATCAAACCACCTCAAAATGAGTGTATAAAATTTTTATATTATCTATATTTAACCTACCGACCAATTACTATTCACCGATTCTTAAGTTATAATACCCCTATGCGTGAGATCATCAAATTTTTACAGGAGGTCAGAACAGAATTTTTTAATATTACCTGGCCCAAAAAAGAGTCTTTAATTCAATTGACTTTTGTGGTAATATCAATCTCCCTCATTATCTCCCTGATTTTGGGTGGATTTGACTTTTTATTTACACAATCATTAAACCTTCTTGGAGGTACAACCAAAAACATTAATCAAAACACTGATTCTATACCTGCAGTTGTTACTATCGTTCCCACTGTTGGTACCGCCCCAACCGCCTATCCAACCATAAATTTATCAAAACCAACCGATATAAAAAAATAATATTAAATTTTTAAATTTTCAAAGTGCCCAATAACGCTTCTAAAACCAAACAAAAAGACTTTTTATTCCAGTTATCATCTGTCACACCCGGTATCGACGCCGCTTGGTATGTCATCAACACCTACTCCGGCCACGAATACAAAGTTATCGACGCTCTCAAAACCCGTATCAAAACTATGGGGCTTGAAGATCAAATTTTTCAAGCTATTGTCCCGATTCAATCCAAAATGGTTATCCGCCGAGGCACCAAAGTTAAAACTCAAGAAAAAACTTTCCCCGGTTATGTCATTATCCAAATGGTACTAACCGATGATTCTTGGGTTACTGTCCGTACTACCCAAGGTGTCACCGGCTTTATCGGAATTGAAAACAAACCATCAGCAATTTCCCAAACCGAAGTTGATCAAATTCTCAAAACCACCCGCGAA
>JAYRQZ010000019.1:0-12890 GCA_041910355.1 Candidatus Woesebacteria bacterium
ATGGGACAGGTGAGAGATGGAGAAAAGGATATTTTCCAAGTGTTAAATCGGGCAATGGATGAAAATCCGTTTTTTGATTTTGATAAAGAAGTACGGACGCCAATAGAAGTTACCAGATGGAAGTCAAGAAAAATAGTTAAACAATTGGACCGGGAAATGGCCTGGCTGTTTGGTTTCCCATCTTCTCTTGAAATACAAAGAACACCAGGAGATGATGTCCCCGATAAAATTTCTTTGGATGGTTTTGTTGAGACTGAAAACGATAATAATTTTGCCAACAAATGGGAAAAGTTTGTCAAAAGATCAAGAAGAATAACCAAAAAATTCTATAAGCAAGATTTTAGTTCGTATGACCGGGTGTTTGCGGTGGGATATGAAGATACTGAAGATATGGGAGTGGGATTTGATGATTTGTTTGGACCGGACGAAGATTGAGATTGGTGTAAGATATGTGTTAATATTAACTTAATGGTAAGAAAAGTTACCTTGGATAAAGAAAAAATCAAAAAGGCATTGGAATTACTGTGTGAGGATTCGACAACAATCGGAAAAATAGAAAAGGTGTTGGCAATGCTGCCTAAAATAAATCCTAAAGTAGATAAAATGGTAGCTGATAGTCATGATTTAATTGAAAAAATTAATAAAATCAGCGAAGGGGCGGTACTGGAATTATCAGCTGAAAAATTACCGGAAAAAAGCAAAAAACAAAAAAAATTAAAAAAATTGGCACTACTATTGTTGACTAACTGGAAAAATTTAGGTTCGGAAATTGCCAGAATCAATGATCTGGCCACAACAGCGACAACTGCCGGTGCAGTAAAAACCGGTGGCGTAAAAACCGCCAAAATATTGGCGACAATGAAAGGACCTCTAGGAGTGATAACGATCGGAGCGGCGGTGATAGTTGCCGGAAGCAAATTGCTTAGTAATATGGCAGTAGAAGTAAAAATGACTACCAGCGGTTGTCGACCGATTGGACCAATAAGCGAAAAGGGGGTAAATTTACCGGGACTGAAATTACCAAAAACTGCGGTTGTGTCTGGCAAAGTAGAGAAAATTGTCATACCGCCCCTGAAAATGACAGTTGATTTAAACCGGGCAAATTCGTCGATAAAGGCAATTGGGTTTAAACAAAGTTTTTCACTACCAAGTGATTTTGCTGAAATTAATTACGATGGACAAAATCTAATGGGTAAAGAAACAGAAATTAATTTAGGTAAATCAAAAACACATCAGGTAGAAATAAGTTGCAAGTAGTATAGAACAATTGTTTATTAACGAACCCGTTGTGAAATTACCGTCCAATTATTTCCCGGAATTGGAGCCCAACTTTGACCGGCAAAAACCGTCCTAAATCCTCGTTGCCTTAGGTGTGCTTCAGCTTCACCCGGTTCCCAAAAATTTAAATAGGTAGTAACTAATTCACCGGTGCAATCGCATTCAGTCTCGTAAGTATAAGGAGAGACTCTGATACCAAAATCCCATTCGTGAAAATCGGGATAGACATCGCCCAAAGTTGAAGGTGTATCAAATAAAACAAAACCACTGCGACTGACAATGCCGGCCATTGACTGAATCACTGTTAATGCCTGTTCTTTGGTAAGATGAGTAAGTGAGCCTACAGCAATAACAAATTTAAAATCAGGGTTTATTTGAGATAAACCATCAATTACAAAATCCGTTTTAATTGTCCTCAATAATGGTAGTAATTCTAATTGTCTATAATTTTCCGTTGTAATTTGTAATAATTCATCGGAATGGTCGAGAGCGGTTACTACGGCACCTTTTAGAGCAAAAGGGATTGTACATCGACCAGTTCCACAACCAATATCTAAAACCTGATCACCGGTATTTACATGTGGCAGTAGATGTTGGTGAATTTCGATTGGCCCCCATTGATTATTCCAACCGGTTGGCTCATATTCGTCAGATCTCCCCATAACTTGATCAAACAATTCTCCGCCAGAATAAACTTCGATAATATTAGCCATTAAATAAGATTATTTTGAATAATATAAATTATTACTACTCTCTTTTATCTTTAAATTGTTAAAAATAAAAGAGAGAAGCCGAGCATGGTCTTTGTTGCACCATACTCGGCGTCGTCTCCCTCCGCAGATGCGGAAACTACTTATAGATAGCGTTTGTATTGTGGTTGCGGTTCTTGAGGTCGAGGGGTCGAACCCAAATCAGCCAACTTCTGGTTAAGATAGAATGGTTCAAAACCAGTCGGATGCTGTGGTTGATGAACTTTGCCAAACGGATAACCCTGTTGATTCAGTTTGGCTTGGAGGTCATCCCACCAGAGATATCGAACCTGGATGATTTGAGAAAAAACGGGCTGGATTAATCCGGCCGCAGTTCCAATGCGTTGATCGACCCTCGATCCGGCGCCAACGGCGGGACCAAATGAGCGCATGGTGTCGCCGCCCTTAGCCGTCATCGACTCATTACCGAATCCAAGGGTGCCATAGCTTTCAAGCACGGATCTGCGCGGGGGTTGATAACCTTCCGCCCAAATTGCTGCCGAGATATAACCACGGGCACTCAAATCGCCGTGAGTGTGAAGAGCCACAGAGTTCTCAACGGTCTTGAACACAAACCGGGCACCTCCTTGACGATCTTCCGGCCATGCTTCAAGCTCAAGCTGATCGTAAGGCTGGACAACCCACATCCGGCCATTTGTCAACAAATCAGCCTTCCGCCCAGTAAGGACATCGGTGCCATCGACCGCAATTTTGACCTGTAACTTGCCGCCGGAATTTTGGAAGCGAATGGCAAACGGTTCATCGCCAAAAACGCCAACCGTCGGTATGTCGTCGACATTGTATGGAAATAACTGTCGCCCGTATGACAATCCAGGCAGTTTTGACACAATCTGAAGATACATTGCATTATCTCCTTTTCACATCTTAGTTTTTGAATTTTCCATCCTGACTGCGTCACCAAAAATTATTTTGGTTGATGGATAGCTAGGCACAAAAAGTACCCAATTAACCACCAACCAAAATATAAGTAGTTTTGTAGGGAGACGATCCGGAAACGACAAAAAAGTTAATTATTCCGCTTTGAAATAATAAATTAAATTGTCCTTTCGGAATAACTCCCTACAAGTTAGATATTGTTAAGGTGCATATTAGATACGCCTGTATTTTACACATATTGTGATAAATAGTCAATTATATGGGATATTTGTTGTGACCGAAATTAGGTTCAAACAATCTTTTTTTGCCAAAAGTCTCCGGATTTTTTCTCGGCTTTGTCCCCTATCTGATATTCATCGTACATTGATTTGGAGACACCGACTTTAATTTCTTTACCATCATCGGTTTTAAATACCAAAACATAAAAATTTTCAATTTTTTTGGACTCTTCAAAACTACCCCGTTTTTGATTGTGAATCTTGTCTACCAATACCCCTTTCCAAGCAGCTTTTCTGCCTTTGATAATTAACTTACCGACTAAGGTAAAAAAACCGATAACTAAGACGCCAAAAAATAAAAAGAAAATTATTATTGGCCCAAAAATTATCATTTTTTCCGGTTGCATATATTTATTAAGTAATATTTATAACAATTATATATCTAATAATAAATAATTTATATATTTGTATAATACTGATAATATGGGCGAAAATCCTAAATATCCAAAAATTATTGATAGGACTGATACTGAATTAAGAATTGACGGATTGACTGGTGAAGTGGAATATACCAGTAATTGGGATAATGTTGAGGGCGGTAAGGGAGTAAATTGTCGAACTTGGAGAATCAAAAACGGTAAAGCAGATGTAGACGGGGCAGATATTATTATTGAAGCCGGTGGCTATACCCCAATTCAAAAAGTAAAATCAGCTGAAGTGGTGGTAGATGCGCCTGAATCAGGTGAATGCTGGTGTGTAGTGATGGATACTGACGGAGAGATATATGTCAATTATTTTGACGATAAAGAAAAATTTCAGATGGTTTGGAGCGAGGGAATGATAGTTTGCTGGATAGCCAAGACTGAAGTTAAATTAACAGAATTCGAAAGTCCGAGTTTTAATGATAATATGTTTGAAAATCTAGATGAGGAAACTTTGGAAAATGGGAATGATAAAATGTTTAGGTATTTAAAAATGGTTAAGGATTTGAGATTAGGGGCCGGGGGTTAAGAAGGATTATTTACCAACATCACCAGAGTAAACAGGATTTTTTGGATACGAATGCAGGATTGGAAACGGAAATAATACTAGATTATTAGAGGTAGTGCCAGACACCTCAGAATTGAGTTAAAGTTGGAGTGTGATATCTCGCCCCTACTTTTTATTTTTACGTTGGTGTAAAAAGCTAACAATAAGTATTTGATCTTAATCGACTTCGGTCATTTGAAATCTTTTATCAACCCACCAATCACCTGTGGTAATATCCGAATCATTGAACAATTGTGGCTTAGTGGCCGGTATGTTAAACGGATTTGGATCAAAACTAGTCTTGATTATTCCCTGTTTATTGTCTTTCAAAAAGTTAGGTACCAGAGAGACTGTGTTTAGATTTGTACCCGCCTTTGTTTCTTGTCCCCCAACTTGAACAAATACTACCGGCACTGTTCCGTGGATGGCAATGCCAACCGGCGTGATTTTATTGCCCTGCTGATCTTCCATTTGATCAATTAAATCCAACAACATGCGGCATTTAAATAATATAAATTGGGTTACTTCTGCTGATTTGGTCACAAAGGCTTGCTTGACTTGATCGTTGTTATTTTTTGAAGGGGGCTTGCCGGCATTGACATCTGAATTTATAGTTCTTAAATTGTGATAAGCAGATTGTCTTGAAGGTGATAGTGAATTCCACCAATCGGAATACAGTTGATCTCTGATTATTTTTCTTTCGGCAACTTTTTTGAGTAGATCACTATTGTCAATCATACAATAGTATAATTACTATTTCGTCCTTTTGGACTCATCAGTACCAAAACACATTGGTAGATAGTGCAGTGTCTTGTTGTAAGACAAATGGGGTTTTTAATCCCATCAAGGTATGAGCCTTGGCTGCGTAGATGCGGAATTAGATATTTAAAATATGTGCCACCTAAACATTTCAGGGCCGATGCGAGGAATATAGTCGGTAATTTGGGTTTTGTCATTGCATAGTAATGGCTTGTGATTTCCGACCTCATCTGATTGGACATACAGAACTTGATCGAGAATTAACTCATTCCCGAAGGTTCGCTCTGTGTGGACCGATACTCTCGAAAACCGAAAGCTTTCGGGGTTGTCGCAAGCAATGAGGATTCTCACTGACATTTCCATGTGCCCTGTCCGAACTATCCTCAGATGAACCATCACGGCATCGTTTTGGAACGTTGCCACTTGCCCCGAATCGTCAACCTCGAGGCACTGAAAAGCTTTTTCTAAATCTTCTTCTGTTGCCACCCGAGGGAATGGCGGTGGTTCGGTGGATGCGAGGGGGGTATATTGAACCGGGGTGTATACCGGTTTTTCTTTTTTACCAAATATTAAATCCCAGATTCCGGTCATTTGTTATTCTCCTTTTTTTCGAAAATTGGACCGCATCAAGTTAAAGTACTAAATAGTTTATCAAAAATATTCAAATTATACAACCTATATATTATATATATTGTAGTTTAGTAAGAATTATAATTACAAAAATATAGATAATCTAAGTTAATCTTAAACAGGCAAATTATTGGTAAGTTTAGATTAAAGGTGTTTTAGGGATTTAAAACTAACTTGTCAAATCTTACAGATTCAAAAAAACGTAATAACAATTTGGTAAATTATTTTACAAAATTAACCCGTAGTCCCGGATCTCGATAGTTCAATTTGACTGGTAGATTGTCGTCAATACCACTAGTAAGTACAAGTTTCCCGCTTCTATGTGTTGGAAGTGTTTTGATATCTTTGCTGTAAGGTTCAGGGTATTGGCCGGTAACTCTAATAGAATAATCTGCATATATCTCTATCCCCTCACCTTCCAAGCAAAACGTTACACTTGATATCGGCTCCTTGCTGGGACTAAACACCATTAACATACCTTTAACCAAGCCGCTACTCTTATCAATTTCCCATCTACATGTTCTATATCTATCATTTATTTCTGGACGAGTTCTTAATAATTGATAAAGAAACCCTGTAATGTCTTTTAACTGAACAGGTTGACATTCTGGTTTACTACTACGACCACTGGCCATAAGTTATATTTTTAATATTTAAAAATTGCTGTAATATACAATACAATAATTATGTTGTCAACCTATAGTATATAATCTTAAATACTATTGTGTTACATATATAATACTTATAATGAAGTTGGCTAGTATTGATGTCGTTTTTATAGTTAATACAATTTTATTTTTTGTACAATTTCATTATTTCAAACCAGGATAAACTACCGACTACTATTAACAATATGAGAACAAAATCGTTTGGATGAAGGGGTGATAAATGGAACAAGCCGGCAAAAAAAGGTAAGTAAAGAACAGACAATAAGCTGACAACTGCTCCAATTGAAACAAAAAAGAATATTTTGTTGGCTGATAAAATTATCCGATAAAGATTTTTCTTCCAGGATAAATTAATTGCGATGAGCATTATATTAGACAAAACCAAGGTGGCAAAAGCAAATGATCGGGCTTCTGATTCACCGTATCCGTTTTTGATGCAAAAATAGTAGATTGAGAATGTTGCTAATAATACAGTTAATCCCTGAAGTATATTTAGACCAATGGTTTTAGGATTAAAGAGCGGTTCCCGCAGGTTTCGGGGTGGACGATGCATTATATCCTGATCTTCCTTTTCCGATTCAAAAACGGAAGAACATGAAGGGTCGATTATTAATTCTAAAAAGGCAATATGGGCCGGAAACAGAACAATGGGATAATTTAGTAAAAGTGGAAAAAGTGCCATACCGGCTATGGGAATATGGACAGATATAATATAACCCATAGCTTTCTTTAAATTGTCATATATTCTCCTGCCTAAACGAACAGCATCGACAATAGATGAAAAGTCATCATTTAACAAAACTAATGCTGCTGATTCGCGGGCAACATCAGTCCCGCGTTCGCCCATGGCAATGCCGATATGGGCCGATTTTAAAGCCGGAGCATCATTAACTCCATCCCCAGTCATAGCTACAATTTCCCCGTTGGCTTTAAGTGCATTAACAATTAATAATTTCTGTTCAGGAATAACCCGGGCAAAAATATTGTTTGTTTTGATTTTTTCTCTAAGTACTGACTGGTTCATTTTGGCTAATTGTTCACCGGTAAGATAATTATTAGGATTGATGATGCCAATTTTATTAGCAACAAATTGAGCAGTACCCGGATAATCGCCAGTGATCATTATTACCCGCATACCAGCGGTATATGCTTCTTTGACTGCATTTGGTGCAGTTGAACGAACCGGGTCGATAAAACCCAACAAACCGACAAATTCAAATTTAAAATCATGTTGATTAGCAGGTAATTTGTTAAGTGCGAACTTTGCCCTAGCTACGCCCAATACCCTTAGTCCCCTGTTTGACATTTCTGTTACCTTAGCAATAATTTGATCTTTTTCCATTGTCTTTAGATGACAAAGACTGATTATTGCTTCTGGCGCTCCTTTGGCAGCAATAACATAATCATTTTTGTTTGGTGATTGCCAAACATGTGATAAAGCCAATAATTCTCTTGACAATGGATATTCACGCACTAAATTCCAGTTATGATGTAAATGATTGGTATTTTTAAGATACAGATCCCCAATTTTATTAATTTCTTTCTCAATTGGATCAAACGGATCTTTTTGGCTTGCCAAAATGGCATATTCCAAAAGTTGGTGATGTCTTTCGGGCAAATCGGTTGAAGCAAAACTACTAACCTCATAAAAAGATCCTTGTGAATACAAACTGGTGAGTTCCATTTTGTTTAAAGTCAACGTACCAGTTTTATCAGTACATAAGACTGTAGCCGCACCTAAAGTTTCAATAGCAGCGGAATGGCGGGTTAATACTTTACGCTTGGAAATACGCCAAGCACCCATGGTTAAGAAAATCATTAGGACAACCGGAAATTCTTCCGGTAACATCGACATGCTTAAAGTAAGTCCAGCAAGTAATCCGGAAAAAATATCGCCTTTAATTAATGTGTATATCAATAAAACCAAAAAACATACTATTAAACCGGCTATTGCCATAAAACGAACAATTTTAGCAGTTTCCAGGCGAAGCAAAGTATCTTCTTCTTTAATTTCTCCAATACTTTTACCGATCTTACCAACTTGAGTTTCCAAACCTATGCAATCGACTATAGCCATTCCCCGGCCACTAACCACCAAAGAACCGGAAAAAACGAAGGGCAAATCATCACCACCCGGAGGTAATGGTTTTAATTTACCATCCCATATTGATTTTCTTACCGGTACTGACTCGCCGGTTAATTGTGATTCATCAACTTGTAAATTTTCACAAGATATTATGGTTGCATCGGCCGGTATCCGATCACCTTCACGAATGATGATAGTATCACCTCTAACAACCTCCCGACCGGCAACTCTGATTTGGACACCATTACGAATAACTAACGCCCGCGGACTGGAAAGATTTTTTAGTGCTTCCAAAGTTTTTTCGGTTCTTTTTTCCTGATAAAAAGTAACACCCACAACAAAAACTATAAAGGTCATTAACATTAGTGCATCCTGAATCTCCCCCATAAAAAAATATAGGGTGCCGCTTATAACCAGCAATAAAAGCATAGGTTCAGACAAAACTCTAATTAATATGTTCAGGCTTGAATGTTTTTTTTGTGATGGTAATTCATTGTACCCATCAACTGATAACCGGTGATGAACTTCACGGTCAGTTAATCCGATCATTTTTGTCTTTTTGTGCTTGTTCACTTATATGATGATAGCAAAATAGCCTACTAATAATGCGTCTGATAAAATGCTTGTTTGATGATAGACAAAGCAATTGATTATTCCAAATTTGATAAAACTGATATATCTTCATCAATTGCGGGAATCATACCGAGTCTTCATACTTTGCTTATAAATATTGACCATGGATTTTGTTTAAATAGATCAGGATATACTGCCGCCGGATTTATAAACGATAGTGGAAGAGTAATTACCGCCAGACATAATTTGAATCAATACACAGCAGTGATTATTGACCCGGAATCGCTTCTAAAAACCAATATGCAATTTAATACTTATCTACCTGATACGGCGATATCAACCGATATTTACCAAAAAGAAATTGCAGGAATTAGTGTCAGAAAACCATTGTTGGGAGAACAACAATTTGCCCTGTGGCTAAGACACGCGGGAGCGGGATGTTTCCAACCGCAATTGATGTGGGGAGAAAACATTGGGATTGTAAAATATGAAAACGTGGACCATTGGGGGTTTAGACGAAACGGAACAATACCACAGCTGGGTGATAGCGGGGCTATGATTTTTAGTGTTGATAAAAGTAACGGATTAATAAAAACAAATGCAGTCGGTGTGTTGCGGCGTTATGTAATTACCGACGATATTTGTTTGTTTTCACCGATAATTACTTAGAAATATAGAACTTTAGTTTCAGAGAAACGATATATTTTTGCCGGACGGCTGATTCCGTGACGAACGGAATTGGTTGGTTTGACCATTTTTAAAGAAGTTATTTTTTTACGGAAATTTCTTTTATCTATCTTGCGCCCCAAAATTGATTCGTAGATATGTTGAAGTTCGGTTAGAGTAAAGGTCTCGGCTGACAAAAAATGAGCAATATTTGAATAAGTGGTTTTATCACATAAGCGTTTGTATGTAAGAGAAATAATATTTTTATGATCAAAGGCCAAAGGGGGTAATTGATTGACATCAAACCATTGGGCATCGAGGTAGAGTGGCGAAATGACAATATCTAATTTGGTTTTGTCGTTTATTAATAACATATATGCAACAGAAATGGCCCGGCTTCTGACATCGCGATTAATATCGCTAAAGGTATATACCTGCTCCAAATGGCCGATATGAATATTGGTTTTTTGACGGAGTACCCGTAGCGCGGCTTCATCGGTGGTTTCGTTTAAACTAACCAAACCGCCGGGAAGTGCCCATTTATTTTGATAGGGGCCACTGCCAATTTTGATAAGTAATACCTGAAGCTGATTATCACTTACCGTTAAAGCAACCGTATCAACGGCAACTAAGGGACATTTGATCCCAGTATTTTTATTCTCCATTTTGATTAATTATATCAATTGCTTTGATAGCCTGTACTAGCCTTGATTTTTTTGAACCTTTAACCACGACGTAGTTTTTGTGATGTTTCTGTAATTCTTTTATGAATGATTGATGCATCGACTGACGAAGATGTTCACCATCCCGGGTACCATCCTGAACAAAAGGTATATCGATATCGGTCAATATATAAAGTGGCTTATTAACACCAGTTATTTCATCAATTTGAGGGCACCATTTACCGACATAGCGGTGATGCCAAATTCTGGTTATCCAAGAGTCGGTGTCACAAATTAATATTCGATTACAATATTGGGCGTAATAATTTTCCATTTGATTTTGAATAGTGGCAATATGGACAAATTCCGGGCTTGACCACTTGGTTGAATATTTAGAATACATTTTGGCTTCATAATATAAACGTCCATATTCTGGTATCCAAATGGTTTGATAATGCCGGGCCAAATCTTTAGCTAAAGTAGTGGTGCCGGTTGATTCAGCGCCGAGAACGACAATTTTGGTGGCATAATAAGCCCTAGCCGGTATTGATATTGAATTCCAATATTTATAGGGGTTCGACCTAATATCGGTTCCTGATACAGAATATTTGATACGGTTAACGTCGACTAAAATATGTTTTGTGCCAAGATAACGGGCAAAATATGTACCATATTTTTCTGACGAAAAGACAACCTCTGGAGTAAATTTTAATTTTTTATAAACTATTTTAGCCCATTCTGCTGAAACATCGACAGATGTCGAATCAAGATGGTCATCGTGCCTGATAACAACAATATTAATATGAGGATAAAGACTTTTTAGCCAACCAACCCTAATACTAACCGGTATTCGATAATGATGGTTTTGACAAACGATGACAGTTAATTTATTTACTTTAGATAAAGCGGTATCGATTAAAAATTGATGGCCTAAATGAAGTGGATAAAACTTACCAATAATTAAACCAGTATCGTAGGTTGTATTAATCATTATTATTTATATGTGTATATACTACACTATTTAAAGATATTTTATATTCAATTTGCTGATAAGTCAAGAAATTAGAATAAGTATAATTACTATATATAGGTTTTTGTTATAATACATAGATTTAAAAAATTACAGCCAATCCATTATTAAGCTTAGGGATTTGTCCTGTATCTGCTCTTTCACAACTAGGATAGATTCGAAAAGGAGAAAACAGAAGTGGCTACATCGAAAAAGGAATACAAGATTAGTAAAACAGCATTCATGGATTATCAAAGACACCCGCGTTATATGTGGGACAAATTGCACTTTGAGCCGATAGACACCACCGCTATACAAGACGCTCAAGAATTGGAAACCCCGATTCAAATTTCAAACGGTTTCGCGTTCGAAACTGTCGTGGAAAGCCTGTTTCCGGGGATGGTGAAAGTAACATCTACGGAGCCGGGAGTACAAATCGCTGATACCCGCAAGTTCATGGCGGATGGAGCGAGGGTATTGTTTCAAGCCAGATTTGAGACGGACAGGTTCGTTGTCCGCCCCGATATTATGATTTTTAATGAAGACGGCACAATCGAACTTATCGAAATGAAAGCTTCGAGTTCGGCAAAGCCGGGACATATCATTGACCTGGCATTCCAAGTCTTTGTCATTCGAAAATTTGGGTTTGACGTGGTAAAGATTTCTGTTTACCATGTTAACGATGAATTTGTCTTGGGGGACAAGTTCGAACCAGAAAAATTTGTCGCCCGCGAGGATGTGACCAAGAAAGTAATGGCTAAATTGGAGGAAGTGGAAAAACAGGCGGACGAGGCCTACAAGGTGGCGAACAAAACTACTGCCCCTAGCTTGGATGCGAGGTTGGCAGAGCCATCGTTTTTGTACGAGTGGCTGACTTTGCTGAAAACGAATTATCCAGAACTATTCATAGATGATTCGATCTACAAACTTCCAGCACTGGGTGTCAAAGGGTACGAGCAACTTGAACCCAAAAAGTGTCTGCGAATTGGTGATATTGGACTACGATTCGACTCATCGCAAAAAGTTGGTCGTTACATCACTGCCATACAAACCGGGTCACCGATTGTGGATAGAAGGAAGATCCGGAAGTTTTTGGATGGTCTTGTATATCCAGTGTGGATGCTCGATTACGAGACCATGATGGCCATGGTACCTTTGTTTAAGGGAATGAAACCCTTCAAACAGTACCCCTTCCAGGTGAGTGTGCATCGACTGGATGCGGACGGAAATGTTGCTCATTTCGAACATCTTCACCAGGAGAAATCGGATCCCAGCCGGGCGATTGTCGACTTCTTGAAGAAAACCATCGGTGCGACCGGTACCATTATGGCCTGGTTCGACGTGTTTGAAAAAACGGCTAATTTAACACTAGCCGAAATGGTACCATCTGAACGGGGATTTTTGACCGGGCTTAATAGCCGGATGCAAGACCTGATGGTCCCCTTCTCTGAAGGTTGGTACGTACACCCCGATTTCTGGGGCTCGGCATCGATTAAAAGCGTCGGGCCGGTGTTGGTGCCAAATTTAAGTTATAAAGACTTAGATATTGGCAAGGGCGACTTGGCTCAACAAATCTGGATGGACACGATACTTGGGGGAAAGAACCAAGGTCAAAGGAGTAAAATCCTTAACGACTTATTGGTTTATTGCGGACAGGATACTGAAA
>JAYRQZ010000020.1:0-2622 GCA_041910355.1 Candidatus Woesebacteria bacterium
ATAAATACCAATTTTCAATTTTACGTTTCATTAAATAGTAATTGGCCACAAAACTAACAACTGTAGTCAAACCATCCCAATAAGGGTAAGAGGCAGCTTCGGGAAATAAGTTAGGCCAAAACAGATGAATTCTGGCCATAAAGTAACCGACAGTTAAGGAAAAAATGATCATACCAATAATGGATATTAAATTTATTTTCCAGTTAAAATTGCTGATTTTTAATTCCTTTTGAGTATCGATTTGATTTTTTTTGGAAGGATGGCTCCACAAATACCAACCCCAAAAACCGGTAATCAGATAGTAAATTTGTTCAAAAAAATCGGAGTAAAGTCTGATCTGAAAAAATAAAAATAAATATAGAATGACACCAATAATACCAATTGGCCAACTTAATATTTTATTTTTGGCTGATAAATACACCGAATAGCCAGTAAAAACGGTGCCGAAAAATTCGATATAGCTCATCGGATAATTAAGAACAGTAAAAAAAATTGTATTGACATTAAACAAATTTTGAATCATAAATAAAATTTAATTATTAATGTTGTGCTGTTGATCTAAAAAATACGGTGTCAAACAAAAACGGTAATATTCACCACGGCGAAAATCAGCTAAATTGACGAGAGATAATTTATTGGTTTTGGTAATCGATAAATTTGCCAACAAAAATACATCGCTTTGATTAACGTCGATATGATTTTCAAGGGAGATGGTAGTTATCGCCTGCTGTTGCCATGATAAATATTTTTGACGTAAACTACCAAATTTAATATTTTTAAGAATTTTTAGGGCAATATGAATTGAGAAAATGTTTTTAAACCAGATATTGGGATAAAGGGTGGGTAAAGGTTTGCGACAAAAAGAAAAACCAATACGTGAATAAAATAAACCGTAAGGTTTGCTAAGTGAAGCAACAACAGCAATTATGTTTTTATGAGTCAGATCTATTTGGTAAGGACGGGTCATTCCGAGATATGCTAGATCAATAACAACCTGATGGCCAAGTTCGCAAATATTAATTACAAATTGGTTGTCAATTAAGTTGCCATTTCGGGCAGAAGGATTTGAAATAAAAAAGCGACCAAAAGGTAAATTTTTGATAAGCGATAAATCAGGTTCTAACTCGATGACACTGACACCAAGGTTTTTGGCGTATTCGCGATAACCTTCGTACTCCCCTTTTAAAACATAAATAGGTAATTTTTCTTTAATAGTATCAATTAGTAAATGGAAAATGGCTTCACTGGAACCGTTACTAAAATATTTATATTTGAAATCTACCAAACCTTGTTGATATTGATGACTGGTGTTAACAAAGGTGTCGATTAATGGCAGGTGAAAATTGTCAAGACCCGGGAAAACCGATTTTAATAAAACATCATGGGGATAAGTTTTAGCTGATTCGTCTATAATTTGCCTGACTTCGGGAAAATAAAAACTATAAACTGATTTAATAGCCCGGATATGATTATTCATTTTTAAAATAAAATTGCTCCCCGATACTGCCAGTCGAAACGAAGATGACCGTCGGGGAAAAATATAATTTGGCGAATATCTTCGGTTTTTGGTTTTATAGTTAACGCATTGGTAAAACAGACATTTTGACCCTGATAATCATAAATAGCACCACCATAGTCAAATGAAACCAACCGATAACCAAATTTTTCCAGGTGTTTTTCAATTTTTAAAAGTTGTGTAGGTGTAATAGTGTGTTTTAAAGTCCATTGTTTGGTGGCAGTATCGGCTGATAGGTGAGGGGCGGCAACCCGACGGAGAGTTAAATGTTCAATTTGCCAATTTTTAGCAGTAATTATCATTTGTTTAACCCGGGAAACTGAATCGATATAACCTTTGATTAGGGTACAACTTAAACGGACTGAATAGCCAATTTTATGAAGACGGTTAATTAATTTTGAAAGATCGATATAGCTGGTTGAACCGGGAGTATAGATTTGGCGATTTTTTGATGACCGATAGTCGACAACAGACAGTGAGATAAAGGTTAAACCTAGTTGATGCCATAATTTTAGATATTTATCGTAAATGTCTTTTTGCTTGTCAAAAACCAAACCATTAGTTTGTAATTCAATAATCGGAAAATGAAAGTTTTTTAAATGCTTTAAAAATTGGGTGATCTGGTCGGGATATAGAGTCGGTTCACCCTTGCCGGTAATAATGACATTAGTAATATTGTTGATTTGAGCCAAGCGGCAAGTTTTATCAAAATTCTGCCAATTAATTTGACCACATTTGATGTTTCGGCCAGTCATTTTGGAAATACAAAAAGGGCAATTGGCATTACAGGCAGCGGTACCAGCAATAATACTTAAGGTTTGATATTTCATTATAAGTGTATTATATACACTATTTACTGGTTGTCAAGAGGAGGTTGAGATATAATATAAATCAATCAATATATGAGCAGAGAAAGAACGGCAGTGGTAGTTGATTCGGGTAGCTCGATGAGAGGATGTGATCAGGCGGTAATTGAAAGAGGTATAAGGGTACTACCACTCGAAGTAATTTTTGAAAATAGACCATATAAAGATACTGATCTATCAGCAACAGATTTTTATCTGATGTTACGTAATTCAAAAACAATTCCAACCACAAACGGATCG
>JAYRQZ010000021.1:0-2701 GCA_041910355.1 Candidatus Woesebacteria bacterium
ACAATGGATGATAATCCTCATTTAAGAGGTACAACTAGTGACAAAGCCACTATAGAACATTTAAATAACGACGGTCCTTTTGATAACAAAAAGTTTGTGGTTATCTGTTGTGGTAGTTGTAATGCAAGTAGGGGTAATAAAAAATTATTAGACTGGTTCAAAACGGCTTACTGCATAAATAGAGGAATAAATGAAAAAACTGTTGCTAAACCAGTTAGAACCTATATCCAAAATTACGAAAAGAAATAGTTGATATATGGTTCCTTTTTATAGTGTCTCATTTGTCTCATTTAGGTTCAAATAACTGATAGAATAGGACAGGAGTTATAGGGATAGAAAAGTTCCAGACTCACCTGCTCCGCAACGGTTTTTGATAATGTATAATTAGAGAATGAATATCGCATTGGTTCCAATAAAAATAAGTGAAAGAGAAATTTTGAAGAATATGCTTTTTGAATATCAAAAGGAGATGTTGGGGGGTGACCCTGGTGAATATAAATATTTAGATTCATACTGGCAAGATCCAGACCGGTTCCCTTATTTTATTGAGGTCGACGGAAAAATGGCCGGGTTCGCGTTGGTAAATGGTTATAACCTGATAATCACTGAAGGTAAAAATATTGCTGAATTTTATATTAAAAAAGAATATCGAAAAAATGGTGTCGGCAAAGAAGCGGTGAGACAGGTTTATAACTTGTTTCCCGGAAAATGGGAAATTAGACAAATAATGGAAAATCCAAACGCCCGCTCATTTTGGTTGAAAGTAATTGCAGAATTTACAGAAAATAATTTTATAGAAGTCGCAAGAGATGACGATAAATGGCGCGGATGGATTCAGACATTTGATATGAACAGAAATAGATTCTAACTGCGTCAACGGATCGCTGCCAAGTCCTATAACATTGACAGGACAAGTTTCTTTGCTATAATCAAACCGTGATACTAAACTAAAACATCAATTTAACAGCCCCCGACGCTGTCGGGAGACTGGTGTTTTAGTAACTCAATTCAAAAAAATAAATATTATTTATCAACTAAACGCCAGTCGAAAGACTGGCTTTTTTGTGTTTTCAGGTCAAAATTTCGACTTTAAGGAGATAATTTCGCCTTAAAACACAATCCGCCTGTGGCGGATATTACTTTAGATTTACTTATGAAACTACAAATTAACTCACTATTTAAGGAATACCAGGACCACCAAGTCTTAAACGGAGTCACCTTTTCCGTTTCGGACAGGGATTCTATTGGCTTGGTGGGCGCCAACGGTAGCGGTAAAACCACCATTTTAAGACTACTGGCTGGGCTGGAAACTCAGGACAGCGGTCAAATAACCAAAATTCCAAATAGCCTAACCATAGGTTATATTCCTCAGGTGGCTGACTTCCCGGCAACTAAGAATATTACTGAAGGATTAGCAATATCTTTAGGACTGGATGATAATGAGAATTATAAAATTCACATAGCTTTGAGTGAGCTAGATATTGGCGACTTGGCATTACAATCTTTTGGTACCCTATCGAGTGGCCAAAAAACAAAAGTGTATCTGGCGAGGTTGTTGATTCAAAAACCGGATATATTACTTCTGGATGAACCAACTAATCATCTCGACATTGAATCTTTGGAGTGGTTGGAAAGATACCTGAAAAACTATCAAGGTGCATTTGTGGCGGTATCTCACGACCGAAGATTTTTAGACAATTCAGTGACAAAAATTCTGGAACTCGATGAAGGTGAGGTAAAAATTTATGGTGGAAATTATTCGTTCTACCGACAACAAAAAACTATTGAGTTGGAAGCCCAAAAGCGGGCTTACATTGCCCAGGAAAAGAAAGTGGAACGAATCGAAAATAGAGTGAGGGTTATGAAAAACAAAACTCAACAGTTAGAGATAGTGACGTCTGGCGCCGATCATTATATGCGACGTAAGGCGGCTAAATCGGCCAGTAAAGCAAAATCAACAGAAAAAATGTTAATCAAGCAACTGGATGAAAGAGGAATCGAAAAGCCACAAGAAGATTTTGAACTGTCGGTACTATTTAGACCCAAAAAAGAAAGCAGTAAAACAGTGGTTTTCCTGGATAAGATATCGAAGGACTTTGAAAAACATCAAGTTCTTTCAGATTATACTTTGGTTATCAATCAGGGTGACAGAGTGGCGCTGGTTGGGCCGAATGGAAGTGGCAAATCAACTTTGATTAATTTAATTTTAAAAAAAATAAACCCAACTGAAGGTAAAGTTGAATTAGGTAACAATGTTGATATTGGTTATCTGCCACAAGAGCATAGCCAATTAAATTCGGATCTAAATCCAATTGAGTATTTAAAATCTTTTATTAAAATTGATCAAACTTCAGCATATAAGTTGACCAAGAGATTTTTGTTTACACAGCAAGATTTAAAAACCCCAATAAATAAATTAAGTAGTGGTCAAAAATCAAAACTAGCCTTGGCTTCAATCATGGCTTCGGGAGCAAACTTTATCATTTTAGATGAACCAACCAATTACTTGGATATCTCCTCACGAGAGGCACTGGAAGAAGCTTTAGTGTCCTACCCCGGAACTTTATTGGTTGTTTCCCACGATCGTTATTTTCTGGATCGGATTAGCCCAACGAGTATTATTAATTTAGCCAATAAATAAAATATGAAATTAACAAAGTTAGAGGTACTACAATTTCTACAAAACCACACCGACAAGGTA
>JAYRQZ010000022.1:0-3806 GCA_041910355.1 Candidatus Woesebacteria bacterium
AAATAGCCGACAAACAATCAGCCCTAATATGATACCGATTAAATCAATTAAAGTATCGGTAAATTTACCGTTTCTCCCGGGAACAAAATATTGATGGAATTCGTCTGTCAATGAAAAAAGATATGAAAAATAAATAGAAAGTAGCGTTTTATTTATTGCATAATAAAATAAACCAGCAAGAATGGCGTATTCACATAAATGAAAAAATTTGAGAATAAAAAATCGGGTAAAGGAACTTCCAGTTATGATAGTAGTTGGCACTGACGAGAAATAAAATATGACCGCCATCCAAATTATTACTGGCAGAAATTTAATTATTTTCTTTATTCTCATTTATTAATTTTAGAGATAATTAATGGAGTAAGCATTAAAATACCACCGGAAATTATAAATAATACAGGTAATAATTGTGAGACTTTTGTCGGTAAACCGGTAATATTTGGGGTAGGGGTAGGTTTAATAATATCGCCTATTCCCAAAATGGGATCGTTAACTTCAGCGGATTCTATATCTGATAAAGATAGCGTTGGTTCAATACTGGGTGTCAATATTGGTTCGGTGGGAGTTAATTTGATGGTGGCGGTGGGAGCAGTTGTTGTTTTTGGAGTGGATGTTGGAACAGGTGTCGATGTTAATTTGGGAGTTGGAGTTATTGTGGGAGGAGGCGAAGTTGGTAAAGATGAAGATGAGGTTGGTGGGGGTGATGTCGGACTGGGTACATAACAAGAACTATTAATTAAACCCTTGGATGGAACAGTTAAACACCAGTTATTATTTACTTTCGACCAACTCTGACCATCTTTGACCGATGGATATGCATATGATTCGACATCAACTCCAAGATTGTTTATTAGTCTAATAGAATCAGTGCTGTTATTTAAAAAACTAGAACCAATAAAAAATGAATATAATCCTCCGGGTGGAATTTCAGTAACATCAATTTGACGGGTACTGGATGAATTATCACCAATTTTCCAACCCTCAATTTTAACACCAATATTATTACTATTTATTATTTCTACCCATTCATTATTATCATTTGGATTGGGCATAAATTCATTTAGATAAATACCACTTGACGGATTTAACCATACGGTCGGTGTTGGTGTTAATATTGGAGTTGAAGTAACCGTTGGCTCGACAGTAGTAGATTGAGCGTAAATATTAAAAGGGAAAGTTAAAATAAGTAAAATTAGATAAAAAAACACAAAATTATTTTAACAAATTCAGAGCAATATCCAATTTTCGAATTGTGTTTTTTAATCCCAACGCAGGTAAACAATCAACTATCGGCGGAGTAAAGGCGGAACCACAGATGGCTACCCGAAGAACCATAAAATATTCACCCGTATTCCAATTGTTATCTTTTATTAATTTTATTAGTTTTTCCTGTAAATTGAGAAAATCAGTTAGAACTAATTTAGTTTGCTCCAACATTTCGGTAGCCAAATCGACACTTGTACCCTTTTTTAGTATCAAATCTTTGCTATAGCTAACGTCTTCGAACAGGAATTTTAATGAGTCTTTTAGGTCGGAAAATTTGACAATTCTGTCTTTTAAAACAGGAATTAGTATCTTTAACTGATCGTCAGTAGCATCAGGCAAAAACTTCTTAAAATAGGGAAACAATTCTTCATTTGACTTATTTCGAATATACAATCCGTTAAAATAATCTAATTTTTTGCGATCAAAAATTGCAGCTTTTTTATGCAAATGCTCCAAAGAAAATTCATTAATAAATTCTTCAAGAGAAAATATTTCACGGTTAGTACCAGGATTCCAACCTAATAACATCAAAAAATTAAGTAAAGCATCAGGCAAATATCCTTCATCTAAAAATTGCTGAGCAAAAACCGAACCATAGCGTTTACTCATTTTTCCGGGATGACTTGGATCAAGCAACACAGTTAAGTGGGCAATTTGAGGTATTTCCCAGTTAAAATATTGATACAGCAAAATATGTTTGGGTGTTGAAGATATCCACTCGTCAGCACGGATTATGTGACTTATTTCCATCAAGTGGTCATCAACGACAACTGCAAAATGATAGGTGGGGATACCATTGCTTTTAATTAATACCTGATCATCAAGATCGTCGGTATTAATTTTGATTTCACCTCTAATTAAATCTTTGAAAACAACTGTTTGATGGTCGGGTATTTTCATTCTGACAACGTAAGGGGTTTTGTTTTTTATTTTTTCCTTTATTTCGTCTGAAGTCAGATGTAAACAATGACGGTCATATTTGGGTATTTTTTTGGCTGCTTTTTGGATAGTACGAACTTCGGTTAACCGACTCTCACTACAAAAGCAATAATAAGCGTGACCCTGATCTATTAATTGTTGGATGTATTTTTGATATATTTCCAATCTTTTAGTCTGAACATAGGGACCAAATGGTCCACCGACATCGGGTCCTTCGTCGTATTTTAAACCAAAGTCTTTAAATACCTTCAGAGTACGATCAGCCGCACCGGAAACTAGTCTTTTTTGGTCAGTGTCTTCGATTCTAATAATAAATTTACCGTTAAATTTTTTAGCGAAGGCATAAGCATAGAGACCGGTACGTAGAGTGCCGATATGAACATCTCCAGTCGGACTTGGAGCCATTCTAGTACGGATAATTTTATTATCTACCATAGCGATATTTTAACATCGGTTTTAGTGTAAAATCTTTATATGTCATTAACACAAACCGCATATCAAAGCAGAATGATTATAAAATATGGCGGTGGTTTAGTTGTATTGTTCACAATTGGCTATATATTAATCGGAATGGCAATAAAAGCATATTTAGCTGCCCATCCACCTTATATACCACCGGATGTAAAATTTGGTTTATTGCCAAAGACAGTTTTTCCGGAAAAGTCTTTTGTTAAAAAAAACTTTGTGGCTGAGTTACCAAACGATTCATTACCCAAATTTAAAGATCAAGCCAAAGTATACATAATTGCCAGGCCAGACAGCACTTTTTTAGCCTTAGAAGAAGATACTAAATCAGCCAAACAATTTGGTTTTGTGACCAAACCAACTGAGCTTAGATACGGGGTTTATGAATTTAAAAATTCTAATTTAAATCAAACCTTAACAATGAATGTCTTGGACGGCAGTTTTAAATTAAAGTATCCATACGAAGATGATCAATTATTGTTAAACCCATCTTCGATGCCAACAAAAGAAGAAGCTATATTATTAGCGAAACAATTTCTCGACAATGGTGGTAAATTTAAATCTGATTTAGATGAAGGTAATAAGAAAATAAGTTATTGGAAAATTGGATTTGATGGTTTAAAGTCGGTATCTTCCCTATCAGATGCTAATATTATTAGAGTAGATTTTTTTAGAAAGACTCTGGAAAACGATATTAAAATTGTATCTTCAGACATAAACAGTGCTTCAGTGTCGGTATTGTTGTCCGGGGCGCAGGTTGAAGGCAAAAAAATTGTTGAAATAAGCTACAAATACGCCGATATTGACCGAGAATTATTTTCAACCTATCCAATTAAAACGGCTGATGAAGCCTGGAGGGATTTAAAATCAGGAAATTATTGGCCAGCGTATGATACCGGAGACGATAACGTTACTATTAGGAATATGTATTTAGCATATTATGAACCCTCAAATCTGACTAATTATCTTCAGCCAATATATGTATTTGAAGGAGACAAAAATTTTGTGGCTTATGTGACTGCGGTGGTTGATAAATACACCAAATAATTAAGGTTATATTTTATAAGGCACCCAATATATATTTTTTTTAGCCCAATCGATCAGGGTTAGAGTATCTAAAAAACGGTCCTCAGATT
>JAYRQZ010000023.1:0-12974 GCA_041910355.1 Candidatus Woesebacteria bacterium
ATTCTCATTTTCTCTACTCTCTGCTTTTGGACTAAGCGCCCTAATTAAATTACTCACCCAAATAAAATATTCACCCAAATTTTTTACGCCCTTACTGTTTACCATCTACTGTATGTTAATTACTATTTTTTCTTTTCCGGTTTTTAAGGGTAATTTCTTTTCTCCAAAACTTCGCCGTCAAATTCCGACTGAATATTATGATCTGTTTAATTATTTCAAAACCAAATCTCCATCAGCTCGAATTTCCAATCTTCCTCAAGGTTCTTTTTGGGGTTGGACTAATTATCGTTGGGGATACCGTGGCTCAGGTTTCATTTGGTATGGTCTGGAACAGCCAATTCTTGACCGGGCATTTGACACCTGGAATCTCGGAAACGAACAATATTATTGGGAAATAAATCAAGCTATTCAAAAAAAAGACCCCTATCTTATGTCTCTGGTTTTAAAAAAATATTCAATTGAGTACCTAATTCTAGACAACAATGTCTATTTCCCCGACGAATTTGTTTACTCAAAAATCAATATATCTATCAAAGATCTGTTAGAAAACACCGCCAATATTAATTTAGTCAAACAGTTTGGGAAATTAACAGTCTACCAAACTTCGATTCCCACCCAACCGTATTTGTTAGATAATCCGGTCAGCACTAACACAAAAAATTATTTCTTTGAAGATGGTATCTTTTTTGCCCATTCAGATTATATTTCCGGTTCTAATAAAAACTTTGTAAATTATCCTTTTTTAAATCTGTTTGCTAACCGTCTCCAGGATGAATTCTTTTACAATATTGATTTAAATGATGGCAATATTGTCATTACTAACAAATCAGATTATTCTACCATTTCTATCCCCGAAGATAATTCGACAAATTCAATTAAAAATATTTCTCTGCCATCAAATACTTTTGATAAATCACATCTTCTTCTAAATCAAAGTAATTATCAGCTTCTTGCTTTTAATTTCCCCAACGCTTCATTGGGTAAATCATATTTGGTCAAAGTTGATTATCAACACTTTAGCGGACTTCCGCTAACTATTTCTATTAATAGCGACAATCTTCAACATAAATACTTGACTACCAAATTAAATAATAAATCAGGCAATCAAACTGCTTGGTTTGTAATTCCCGCTCAGGAAATCGCCGATTTTAATCAGGGCATAACCGTTCTTTTTAATAACAATTCTCTCAGCGCTGCGATTACCAAAAATCAAATTTTTGATGTTAATTTATATCCTATTCCTTTTTATGATCTAATTCAAAAATCTGAACCAATATCCGAAAACATATCAAATCGTAATTATGTTCAATCAACCAATCATCTGTTTTATTACCAAATTTTCCTGCCTTCAAATTCCGTTTCGGGCTACCTTACCCTACCTCAATCCTACTCCTCTGGCTGGTTGGCGTTTTACTTTGACAAAAATAAAATTAAATTCTTAAATAATCACGTTATTGTTAACAACTGGGCTAACGGTTGGGAAATAAAAGATATAAATAACAATATTATTTATATTTTATTTTGGCCTCAACTTCTCGAATTTTTTGGTTTCGGACTATTATTAATATGTTTTTTCTATATTTTCAAACGACAACATTAATTAATTCTTGTAATATATTACAAAAGCCCTATATTTAATTACATGACTAATCTACTTCCAAAACGGATCGCCATTATTTATTCCTACGCCAAGCGCGAATTTTTCCCCACCGAACAACAATATATTTCCGAAGCTGAAGTTAAAGGTCGAGCCAAAATTATTGCTACCTATTTAAATAAAATGGGTATCAAGACCGAACTTTTTCCGGGAACTGCCAAAATCATTCACCGGCTAAAACTATTCTCTCCCGATTTTGTTATTAATCTGGTTGATTCTGTTTTTGGCCAGGAATATTTAAGCGCTGCTATCCCCGGAGCGCTGGAATTACTTCGTATCCCCTATACCGGCTGCGGTATGATGGCCCAAACCTTAAATAGCAACAAATATCTTACCCGCAATCTGCTTGAACAATGGGGGTTAACAATTCCTAAATATCAGCTTATCAAAAATGTTACTGATGAAATCAACCCCCAACTCGATTATCCGATTATTACCAAGTTAAACGAAATTCACGGCAGTATTGAAATTGATGACACCGCAGTATGTCAGGATAAAAAACAACTTCAGGACCGGATTAATTTTCTAATCAATACCTACCACCAACCGGTATTACTTGAAGAATTTATCATGGGTCGGGAAATTACCGTTATCGTTCTTGAAGGTCTAAACACCAAAGTTTATGCCGCAGAAAAAATTCTCAATCCTGATCTAACCGGTAAATATCAAATCGCTTCTTTCGATGCTGTTTGGAGTGAAGATAATAAATATTCATCTGCCATAAGCTATCAAAAATATGAATTACCTCCTCAAGTCAAAGACCAAATAAAAACCGCTTTCGATATTTTAAAAATGGAAGATTACGCTAAATTCGACCTCCGTCTTGATGCTTCCGGTCGTCATTATTTTATTGATGCCAATACCAACCCGGCACTTGGTCCGCTAGAAACCACATGCGCCATTAGTAGCGTCCTAAATTTATATGACATTTCTTTCGAAGAAATTCTTACCCGGTTAATCAACAATACTTTGGCTGCCAATCAAAATTCTATTCCAAGTTAATCGGAAATTTCAAAATCAACTCCAAAACTTCAGTTTTTATTTGATTAATTTCTCTACTACTTTTCATTTCTTCTAAAAAATCTTTTAGATATTTTTTTCGTTCCACCGCTTCCTCCGGTATTACTCGCTCACCGACAATTTTAATCACTTTTAAAATCCATTTTCCAATTTGCTCCATTTCCGTTTCTTTCATCCCCCTAACGGTTATTGCCGGTGTTCCCATCCGTAACCCTGACGGGTAAAACGGGCTGCCATTGTCATTAGGGACTGTATTGCGGTTCATAATTATATTGGCCATCTCCAGTGCCCAAGCCACAAACCATCCTGATACTTTTTTGTTGTTTAAATCTACTAAAACCAGATGTTTGTCAGTACCTTCTGCTACAACATCTAATCCGCCAGTTACTAAAACTTCTGCTAACTTTCTGGCATTAGCAACTGTTTGTCTGGCATAATTTTTGAATTCCTTTGTTTTAGAATTTTCCAAAGCGATCGCAATTCCAGCAATGGTATGAAGATGCGGTCCACCCTGCAAACCGGGCATCAGAGCCAGATCCAACTGTTGTCCCAGTTCCTTCTTGCAAATAATTATTGCTCCCCGTGGTCCCCGTAAAGTTTTGTGAGTCGTCATCGTCACAATATCAGCATACTCAAACGGCGAATTACATACCCCAGCGGCAATTAATCCAGCTTCATGAGCCACATCAGCCAAATAATAAGCTCCAACCTTTTTGGCAATCTTCCCCGTTCGTTTATAATCAATTTCTCGCGGATAGGCTGTACCCCCCGAAATTATTAATTTCGGTTTAAATTGTAGCGCCTGTTTTTCAATTTGGTCATAATCAAACAATCTGGTTTTTGGATCAACATGATAAAACTCAACTTCAAATATTTTGCTAACAAAAGTAGTTTTCTTATCACCCATTTGCCAGCCATGTGACAAATGTCCACCATCAGGCAAATACATTGACATTATTTTATCGCCCGGATTTAACAAGGTGTTATAAACCGCCAAATTTGCTTCACAACCAGAATGAGGCTGAACATTGGCATGAAATTTTTCCTTATCTAAATTAAATGCTTCCAAAGCTCTGTTTCTACACAAATCTTCTATCTGATCAACTACTTCATTTCCCTGATAATAACGCCTACCCGGATATCCTTCCGCATACTTGTGCGTCAACACCGATCCAACTGCCCTTCTAACCTCAGCATAGGTATAGTTTTCCGACGGTATCATCATCAAAGTTTCCTGCTGCCGCTTTTTTTCTTTTTCAATCAAATCTAAAATTATGTCCATTCGTTATTTTACATCAACAATTATTTCGTTACTTGTTTAAATCCTCCGGAATCCTCAATCGCAATCCACTTTTTTCTATTAATTATAGACACCAACGGATGACCGTCAGCTGTTAAACAATCACTAAAAAATAGACAATCGATTTTTCGGCAAACCGGTACATCAGCTTCATTAAATTGAACCGGCTGCTCAATACACCCCGGTACTAAAAATTTCTCCTTTTTTGAATTTATTACTTCCATAGTCTTCGTTTAGAAATTTCCCAAACAACATCATCTAGCACATCTTCACGTGATTTGTTATCAACGTCGATCCATACGCATGGCCAACCCGAATTATCCAAATACCAACGATAACCTTGTCTACAAACATTCATTTTTTCTGCCAAATCAAACATATCCGCATCATTTCTTCGGCCAATTCTATGCAAAGCTTCTTCCGGAGTGATATCAAAAATAAAAGTCAGATCCGGCCTTATTGTTACTTGTCGATTTACCATCAAAAAATATTCTCTAAGCTCGGGGAGCGCATAACTTACAGTTGACGCTTCATACCTATCTTCCAGCAAATAGTCACTGACTTCCAAGCCGGGTACAATCACATTGGCTGTATGGTTAGCCTGGTCAGCTACAAATGTTAATTGCAAAGCTGTCAAATCCATTCGCGGTATCCGGTGATATATAGTGTCATCAATTAACTGCCCTACCGGTGTATCCCTGGTATGTTCAAACGAAGTTAATACTTCGTATTTTTTTTCTTGCAATAAACTCGTCAATAATTTAACCTGAGTTCCTTTACCACTACCGCCTATGCCTTCAAAAACAAAAAAATACCCTTTATCTTTCATATTTAATTCCGACTAATAAATTGATTCCGGTCGTCAACTAAAACTCGGTTAGTCGGATATTTTAATGATTCATACAGTGCATCACTATCAGCCACTTGTTCATTGGCACTTGCCACCACTAATCTAGCATCAATGTGGGCCCCTTCTCTAATCCTAATATCTTCAAAATGAACCATATTTCTTATATCACTATTCATTACCATATCCACTTGATGCGCTAAAGGCAATAGATACATCCCGGCTTTATTAGCCAGTTCGTTTCCGGTTATAGCCTTCAATCTAAACAAAAAATTTTCTCTCTGCTGATAATAGTCCAACATATCTTTTTCCATTTGCAACGAAATTGATCTCATTTCTGGAATTTGTCTCAAATAAGCCGCTTGAGTAAATCCACTATTTGCGATTTCATCAAAACCATCATATGTTTCATGAATTGGCGACACCCTCTCCCATGCCCGATGTCTACCCAAATCTCTCTCTATCCCCAAATCTATTTGAAAATGTAAACTCAACGGACCTCCGCTTGCCGCAATTGCCGGTAAATTAAACCTGTCTCGACGAGAAAAAATAATTCTTCCGATTTCCCACTTTTGGTTATTATCCAAACCTTTTACATAATCAAACACATCAGTCAATTTTAAAGCTGGATTTATAACTATTATTTCCTGAGCAATTATTCTATCAGCCGTCTGTATATATTCAGGTACTAATTGGCACCGATTTTCACTTAGTCCATTAAAATTCCGTCTTTTTTTTAGTAATTCTTTATAGCCGGGTTGATTTTCAAAAAATCTCATCAACTCAATCTGTTCATCTCTTGTACGAAAATTAGGTTCTGTATGATTTAACAAAGACTTTATTTCAGGTGAATATCCATCAATCTCTGCTGCTGGAGCCAATAAGGCCAATGCTGTTTCTGCTAAATTTTTTTCTGACGACAATCTTCCGGCACCAAAATCCGACAACATTTGTTGCATTGTGGTAGCGTTAGTAACATATATCATCGAGGTTTTAAAACCAGACAACAAAAATCCTCTTACTGTGTCATAAGTTCTAGCTGTCAAAGCATCTTTTTGTTTTTTATCTTTATCGTCTATTTCAAAATGTTTTTTATAAGCATCATAGACTTTTTGAAACCATCCCAAATACAATCCTAATGACATTTCTTGCAATTCTTTATACTCAGAAATTATGTTATCTGGTAAATCAACTTCTGCTGGAAGCAATGTCGACAACTCCGGCAAATCATTTCCCGAGGCAAAATCGATATATCTTGTCGATGCTTCCTGACCATCGTGCAGCACCGTTCTTCTAAAAAGTGATGCTGCTGTAATTATTGGTACATTTTCTATCGCAATTGCCACATGAGCCATTCCTCCAGGTGATTGATGTTTCAGTCCATGGACAATGCTGCCCAATCTCTTCTCTGGAGTTAATATACCTTCCCTGTAACCAGATTCAATTTCTTCCATTATATCTATCATTCCTTCTCTCGATCTTGAAAATTTTGCACCTACATATGCTTCAAAACCAGGAAAACTTCGAGTCGGCGACGCCAATGGTGTTCTAACAATTAATCCCGTATTAGGATCCCGACATGACGCCACCACAAAACCAGTTTTGTCAATACTCGACAAGGCGTATTCGTACATTTTCACCATAGTTACAAATATATACTCTCTCAAAATTCGTTTTCAATTATCTTTTCTATATCAAAAATTTTGTGTGCGGTTTTTATTCAACTATGGAATCTTGATATAATTTGGAACTTTATGCTTGATAGGCGCGAATTTACAAAATTATTTGTCTATAGTATGGCTGGACTTTTCCTACCCAAAGTTAATTTGCGTACTGAAAAAAATCCATCTGAAGACAGAACGTTATTAGAACAATCAATTAAAATGATCGAGTATCTTGGAGAAGCTTCAAGATCAAACGATCAAAATCGATTTAATGAATCATGCAAAGTATTCCTGATTTGGATAGCCGGTCACGGTATGGCTTATACCGCACCGGCAAACGGTCTTAAACTGTCAGCCAAAGCCATGGATCATTATCTAAGTTGCAGTGGAACCACTATTGATCTTAGCTTTGATCGTTATTTCAATCGCCAATTATTAGGTAATTCCAGTCAACCCCATCTTCTATCTCAAATTATAGCTAAAACTATCAATGACAACCAACCGGGACTTAATAATCAACCTCTTGATCAAGCACAATTATTATTAACTGACGTTTTTCGCCGCTCACGCATATCAGGTATATATCAGGCGCCATCATCAACCAATCGCGATCTTCAAATTGCTCTGGGCCACACCACTTACGTTTTTGAAAATCGTTTCTATCAACAATACGTCCAAACACCACCTTTTACCCTAACCCGTATTGGTGATAAATTGCAAATCAGCCTAATTCCAAACAAATTATTCAGCTCCCTTGATTTTCAAGATCCTTGGGATTTTAAAAGACAAGGTGATTTTATGTTACCGCTGGGATTTGTTAATAGATTTGAAGAATTTGTCAGAAATTCTTTGCCAGAAACAATATCTCAATTATTAATCAATAATGCTAAACCAATATTAGATTACTCTACAAGTCAAAATTTAATCAGAATTGAGAAAGGTCGTTACTTTTTTCCATCAGAAAATATGAACTTACTCGTTGACCACGATTTTGCTAAACCTTTCAACTTTCGATATAGCACCCCTGACCTTGGTAGCAAACCAATAATTGTCGATTTATAAATTCATATCCCGATCATTTTTTTGTATCCCTTTTTGTATCGAAATCCATTATTACCTAATCAAAGTTATCATTGACGCTACATTATGAGAAGTAAGTGGCAAATCATAAAAATTCACCCTACTACTTCCAAAATTATCCCACGCCAAACGTAATTTTAAATTTTCAGGACTATTAGTTACAAAAGCATAATCAAATTTATTCGGATAATTCCTTTCAACAATATTTGCCAGCAATGTTACCAAGGGATAAGTTCCCTTGTTCTTCAGTGGTTCACTGCTTTGGTAAATCCCCACCATCACTCCACCATTTGCCCATATTTGTTTAACTTTTTCAAATGCCTCATCCTTTTTTCTACACAAAACTCCAAAAGGGCCAAAACGATCCATTAGTAGTTCCTCTGCACCTATCCTCATTTTCCCATCTTCCGACATTATTCCAAACCTTCCCTTTACATTTTCCAAAACAGAACTCCCGGGTGAATATATCACATAACGAAATTCTTCAATCTTTGACATATAGATATATTATATACCACTTTTTTTACTCAATTTCTCAATCTCTTTTTTTACATCCACAATCATCGCTTGATATACCTTCACCTGAATTTCATAATATTCAACTCCATATGCACTTCCACTTCTAGTTTCAGCATACTCTTTAGCCATATGCACTAACCTCCCCTCAAGTTTCGCTAATTCGGCCTGCAATTCTTCCAATTTTCCCATTGCCAATTATACAAAATAGTTAGAAGTCTATCTCAACTCAAATACTACATTCAAATTTTTATAAACCGTACTACTCCCTGGTTCTATTGGTGCTCCTCCACCACCCATATCACCCTTCAAATATTGAGGATAAATATTATTTGTTGCTCCTCCCTCGGTAACTGAAATCACTTTACCCAACTTTCTACCCGAAGATTTGGCAATCAATTCTGCTTTCTCTCGGGCATCTGCCATAGCGGCATCAAACAGTCCCTTTTCAGCATCACTGGTATCGTCCAATCTGAAATTTGGTCCATAAACGTTATTGGCCCCGCTATTGGTTAGCAAATCTGCCAGTTTAGCCGCCTGATCTATTTGCCTCAAAGTAATCTCAATCGAATTACTCACCCGCCATTGGCCTTTTCGACTTTTTTGGACTCCATTATCCCAATAAGATTCTTCGTTCTGATAAATACTTAAATTTTGAGTTTTGATGTCAGCATCCTTTATTCCAAAATCTTTAACTGCTTTAATCATTGCTTCCACTTTTGAATTTACTTCTTTAACCGCTGTGTCTTTATTCTCATTGACTGCATCAACCCCGGCCGAAAAACTGGCAATCTGGTTTGTTTGAGCACTTTTAGCTTCGCCGGTTACTGATACCAATTCTGTCGGTACCATACTTATTTTCCCCCAATTTATTTTATTCCAAGGGAAAAACCAACATACAACTAACAAAACCCCGGTTCCTAAAATTATTTTTTTCATAATTTATTTTACACTATTAATTTGCAATAAAATAAAATTTGTAATATAAATAACATATGACTAATAAATCAGCCGAACGTCAATCCCTCTTTTCTACCCCTACCGAACTGGTTATTTGGTTACGGGGTCCAAATTGTATTTCAGATGAACTTGCACAAGAAGTGCTATCAATGGAAGATCAATTTAAAACCAATTGGTTGGGTCGACGGGTGTTACAGGTTGCCTCTCAAAGATTCGATCCAAATTATTTTATTGAAATCGAACCCATGCCAATTGGTGAAACTGATAGTATTGCCCAAATATTAATCCAAGCAAGAGAACAGCTGTCCGAAATTGGAGAAGTTGAAGAGAGTATTGCTGGATACGCAATAAAAATTTACGAACTCATGGCTTCTCGCAAACTAGCACCCAGACACACTTAAACAATCTATTTTGGTAGTATAATCATCATATGATTTATTTAACCCTTACTGTTCTTTTTGCTATTTTTTACTTGCTTGCCAAATCCGTAGTCATCGTCAATCAATACGAAAGAGGCATTGTACTGACATTAGGTGTCTATTCCTACACTCTCAAACCTGGCTTAAAAATTGTCGTTCCCATTCTTCAGCGGGTAATTAAAGTTGATATCCGGATCAATACTCTCGATATTCCCAAACAGGAAATTATTACCAAAGATAATGTGGCCGTTTCTATCAATGCTGTCGTTTATTTTCAGGTTATCAAAGCTGAAGATGCCATCCTCAAAGTTCGTGATTTTGGTTACGCTGTTTCTCAGTACGCTCAAACCGCTCTCCGTGATGTTATCGGCGGTGTTGAACTGGATCAACTCTTAACCGATCGTCAAAAAATCAGCGATGAAATCAAAACTATTGTCGACAAAGAAACTGTTGACTGGGGAGTTGACGTTACCGGTATTAAACTCCAAGACATTGCCGTTCCCGATAATATGAAGCGGGTTATGGCCAAACAAGCTGAAGCCGAACGGGAACGTCGGGCTACTATTATCCGTGCCGAAGGTGAACTAACCGCTTCCGAAAATCTAAGAAAAGCCATGGAAAATATGTCAGATAGCGGCGCAATTTCTCTCCGCACTCTTCAAACCATCGAAAACGCTACCAACGGCCCTAACAATACCACCATTTTCGGCTTGCCGGTAGAAATTCTTGAAGGCTTTAAAAAATTGAGCACATCAAGGTAATTTTATTAGCAGAAATCAGGCTCAAAAAGATAGCTGGTAAATAAACTCAGATTAGCAATAATATATTCCCCCGGGAGTCAATATCCTAAAAAAGTATCCCGACTTGTCCCCACTTTCTAAGAATTTCGACTCCGCTCTTTCAAAATGTTCATTCAACGCATTTCTAACTTTATTATGATCAAATACACCCGTAAAATGATAATACTCATGCAACAAAGTTCTGGCTGTTGGTACTACCCTGACCCTAAAATCATCCCATTTCAAACCTGGCTGATTTGCACCATCCAATGCCACCAAAATATAGGCATTTTTTGTTATCCCAAAACCAATATTAGAAGTAAAAAAACCCAACCTTTCCCCTGCACTACTATCCAAAAAATCTTTTCCTGTCAATCTCAGTTTTAACCCCTTACCCAATTCACTTTTTTGCTGATCAGTCAAATACTTCCACTGTACTTCAGGACCGTCGACCAAGACGATATGAAGTGGCCTAGTTACTCTATTCATATTTGCCCTATTTAATGCCTGTATTGAGGGTTCATCTATAATTGACCACATCAGTTCCAAATTCGCGTAGTTCTGCCCCCCAATATCATGAAGATATATCCCAAATGCTTTTTCTAACGTTTTTCTAGGCACAATCTCCGGATCGCTAACCCCCAACATTTCTAGCCTCATTTGACCCCAAGTTAATAAACCATGTTTAATCAAATTTAAAAACTCAAACCTGCTGTATTCTAACATTATTAATTATATCAAATTACATCAATTTCTTCGCTCTTTTCAATCCCTATCTGCTTTTATTTTTACCCCGCATTTCGGACAAACCAACTTGCCTTCGTGTAGCTCTACCCCGCAAATCGGACAAATAGTTTTTCTTCCAACTCTGATCGGCTCAGTAACAAAATTATTATCAATTGCATTAATTTTAAAATTATATATTCCCCGACTTATTCCTCCCAACCATGAACTGCCGTGTCCTCCTTCAGGATTAATATTGTGTCCCATCCGGGCCATCATCATTTCAAACAACTGGTTATTCCCTCTAGCCACTTTAATCGCCCGAATCACATCAGCCTCTACCCTTTTTTTATTCTCAACCTCCCTCCCCTGGCTAATAAACTCCCATATTTCATTAAAATCAGGCATAACCCTCACACACTCCTCTATCCAATTTGAATTATTTTTTATTTTAAATCCAATCGGTTGTCTTCTGACACTTTCTGGATCATAGATTGGATCCATCGATACTCCATTGTTTTTTAATAAATCCAAAGCCAATTCAGTTGACTTAAACCGATCCCAAAGCAACGGTATTCCCCAACCTTGCAACACCCATTCCCCATTAATAAATTCTGGTAAATATATATTTATCCTACCCTCTTTGTAAACTTTCCCACCATCATCCGGGCTAATCCATACAATAAAATTGTATCCATTTTTTGCTAATTCAAAAGCATTGGCAGTCGCTTCTTTCTCCGATTTTGAATGTTCATTCCAATTCCAACTATCGGTAAACAATCTATTTCTAACATAAGGATCAGCTTTATTTATTCTGGCTCTAATATCTACTTCAACCCCTTCTTCCAAAAACGCCCCCGCAATCACTCCTACGGTATCTCTATTTACATCATAAAATTTTTTATCTTCAATCCTAGTCATACTTTTTGCTCGAAAGTTTACCCGCCTATGGTGGGTTTTAAGGCTCGGGCTATAACCGTAGCGGCACTGCGAGGGAATTTCACCCTACTTCAAAATTTATTTTACTCCTCTTCTGCCTCCCGTGCTAGTATAAATAAATAATCAGATAATCGGTTTATGTAAGCCAACAATTTCGGATTTAATGATTCTTTTCTAGCCAACGCCACCATCCGCCTTTCTGCTTTTCTAACTTCAGTTCTAACCCAATTCAATTTACACGCTTTTTCTTTTTTAAAAACTATAAATTTATCAATTTTAGGTAATTCTTCTTCCATCGTATTTATCTCACTCTCCATCAAATCGATTCTCTCTTCCAACTTTTCATACTTCTTACCAAAAGATATTTCCCCCATTATCCCCCATAAATCAACCATCACTTCCGGCAAATCTACCTTACAGACTCCGATTACCGCCTGAACTTCATCCAAACATCCGATTGTCTCGATCAAAATATCATCCTTGTGCACCCCCCTGTCCTTCCAATAACTGATACCACTATCGCCAGTTTTAGTTGTTACGGTCATTTTATATACTTTTGTTATTTATATTATATAAATTTTCTGGAAATTGTTATTTGTCTATTGTAATTTCAAATTCTCTCAAGAGCATTTGCTATATCCGCAGTAACCATTACTGCATTTATAACAACCTTCTTCGGCATACAACGGACTACCGCAATCAGGACAGGATGTAAATTTACTTTCGTGAACTGCCTGCTCGATTTTTATTTCCGATAACACATTTTTTTCTGTTGAGTTTACAATCTCTAAATCAGATTTAAACAATTCTAATTGTTCTCCCTTGTAAATCTCCAGTAACATCTTACCAACTGCATCAAACATGCTCAAAACAGCATTATTTCCCATCCCAACCTTTTGACCACAAGAAATTCCTACTAATTCTTCCGCCACTTCTTCCAGACCAGCTCCGTATTTTAAAGCTAATGACGATAATCGTCCGGTTACTTCAGCGGCCCCGGCCAAATAACCACCGCTTTTACCCAAAGTTACAAATACTTCAATTGGTCCGTCCCCTTCTTCAAAAAAAAC
>JAYRQZ010000024.1:0-3703 GCA_041910355.1 Candidatus Woesebacteria bacterium
ATTAACCGGTACACAATTTACGCCAATTTTACTATCCAAAAATATTTAAATAATTTTTCACCTAATATTTTATTTACCAAGGGCGACGAAACTTATTTATTGTCGTTTTGGAAACATGGGTATTTTTATTTTATAGATATTATATTTATTTTAATCGGTGGATATTATCTTTATCGGTATAAAAGAAAATGGTTTTGGATAATACTTTGGGGAGTGATATTGTCACCGATTCCGGAAGCGATTCGAAAAGATACAATTCCCGCATATTCATTTCATTCCTGTCTACAGTATCCGTTTTTGATAATTTTTAACGGTGCCGGAATATATTTTGCAATTAAACAAATACCAAAATTGAAATTGTTAATTGGTTTAATTTATTTGATTTTATTTGTAAATTTATGGTGTTTGTATTTTTACCGTTACCCGATTTATCAACCGGAAGGATTTGGTTTAAGCAACCGGATTATGGCTAATTATATTGAATATGAAATAAAAAATGGGAACAAAGTAACGGTAATTACCAACGAACCAAGTAGTATGTTTCGACAATTTTTGTTTTATAGCCAAAAATATAGCAGGGATAATTTTGAAATAATAAAAAAACTATATCAGCAAAACCGGGAAGATATTACTTTTGGTAATGTAAGATTTACATCGGAAAAATTGACAGATACACCCGATAACAATATGGTCTATATTACCCAAACTAATTTTTTTGAATTATATTTGCCGAAATTGTCAATTAAACAACTGGTCAGCGGAAAGGAAATGTATTCGATTTATAACTCAAAATTGTGCTCTACCAATAAAAGGCTGGGTAGCCCACAAATGACTATTAACGATTTTAAAGTTGAGCAATTACCACTGTTAACTTTTTGCGACAAATTTATCTTTTCAGATTAAATTTGAGAATTTCAATGATAGCTTTTAGACCGTCTTTGAGACCAATATGTTTACCTTCCTGATAAGTGCGACCATAATAAGAAATGCCGACTTCGTAAAAACGGATATCTTTTATTTTGGCTAATTTGGCGGTAACCTCCGGCTCAAAACCAAAACGTTGCGATTCTAAATTAGGTGCAATTTGGCGGATAAGATCACCTTTAAACATTTTGTAACAGGTTTCCATATCGGTCAAATTGATATTGGTGAACATATTGGAAAAATTGGTTAATAAACCGTTCATAACCGCGTGCCAATAATAAACCACCCGGTGAGGCCGACCACCTAAAAAGCGCGAGCCATAGACAACATCGGCTTGATTATCTAAAATCGGTTGTAATAAAATCGGATATTCGGAAGGGTCGTATTCCAAGTCGGCATCCTGAACCAAAACGATATCACCGGTAGAAGCGGTAAAACCCTGTTTAAGGGCACCACCTTTGCCTTGATTTTTGGAACTAAAAATAATTTTAAAACCGGATTTGTGTTGATAATTTTTTAATATTTGCCGACTATTATCGGTACTACCGTCATCGATTATGATTATTTCTTTGGTTAATCCCAAACAATCAGCTTTAACTACCCGATTGATCAGTTCAACTAAAGTCCGGCTTTCGTTATAACAAGGAATGACAATTGAAAGTTTGGTGAATTGTTTAGATTTTGACATTTAATAATGGTATTTTAGCAATGATTTAGAATAAGATTGAAGTGGAATAAAATATAAATGAATAGTTATTCAGTTAGCTGACCTAATTTATAATAGATAAAAACCACCGATAACAGACAGATTTGTCCCAAAAGCAGGGCATTGATTGTCCCGTATTTATCGGCAATAAAACCAATTAATACTGATACTAGGGCATATAAAATATTACCGGTGAAAGAATTGATGGAAACCATGGTGGCTCTTTGATGATTAGTAAACTCGGTTTGAAGCAACTGGCTTTTGGCAATGGTAGTCGGTCCATAGGTAATCGAGGCGGTAGCCATTAAAAATGGCGATAAGACTGATGGAAATATAAGGGAAATTAAATACAATACCCGACCATAAATCTCACCATAAAAGAGAACGGTTTTGGCTTTAATTTTATCAAGTAATTTACCGCCAAACCGGAAACCAATAGTGCTAGTGAAAAAATTTATTGACATAACATAGCTAACCAGCCAAGTAGGCAAGAATAAATTATAAAAAAGTGATTGAAACGACCAGGTAGAATCACCAATAGCAAAACCAATAACCGAAGCGGCACTAACCAATCTTACTTTTTGATTTTGAATATATGTTTTTAGGGCGGATTTAAGATGAATTTTTAAACCAAATAAAAGAGGTTGATGCTTTTTGGGTTCAATTAACCACCAGCTAATAATTACACCGACAAATTGGGGAATTATTGAAAGGCTAAACAACAGAGACAACGATTTGATAGCAACTAACCCACCAACCAAACCACTAATAAAACCAGATAATTCCAGCCAGGAATTGGTTTTGCCAAACTCGTGCTGATATTTGTGTTTTTGACCGGAGTCAGATAAAGATTCGTAGATTAAGGCTTCGTTGTTACCACTAAAAAATGCCCGGTTTAGACCTTCGAAAATAACACCTATCAAAAGCCACCAGTAATTTTGACCAACAGCATAGCAAATAACTGAAGCTAAACTGGCCAGAGCTCCCAAACGAAGGCACAGAATCCGACCGAAACGGTCGGAAACAATACCGGTAGGAATTTCAAAAATTGCCTGAGCTAATTGAGCAATGGCAATTAAACTGGCTACCAAAGCCATAGAGTGAGTCACTTTGAAAAAGTAAATCACTGCCAGAACCGAAAACAACCTAAAGTTGTAGCAAAAACTATAGAGCTTTAGCAATTTTAGATTGTTAGTAGTGAATATATTTTTGTATTTCATAATTTTTTAAACTAAAAAAGCCAGTCTTGCGACTGGCGTTATTTAAGATAATTAAAATTTAGGTTTTTAGAATGTTGACCTGTTAAACACCAGCCGGATTACCGGTTTTGAGAACTGATGTTTAACATTGCTATCATGGAAGTAATTGTAACAGAGATTTTATTACTGTCAATATTATAGGTTTAATACCCTATGCTCCCTGCCAAATCAAGAATCCGGGTTATACTCTGATCTAGTATACTTTTAATTTCTTTGACTGTTTTGATACTGTAGGTTGGCTTAGTGTGATAAGGAACATCACAAATTTCCCGACTTATATTTGCCATATGAGAGAATAGATGAATTTTGTGAGTATGAAGAGGAAAGAGAAAACAAAGATTTTGATGAGTTTGTATATCCATTGCTATGATTACCGAAGCCTTAGTAACAACTGAATAATCTATCGGAGTAGATTTATGCTCCGATAAATCAATATTTAATTCTTTAAGGAAAGGTTTTACCCGATTATATACTTCACCGTAATAGGTTAAATTGGGATACCGCACCGGACGAGGCTCAACTCTGGTTCCCTGTATACTACGGGAAATTATCTGATAATTATGATCAAGATGATTTTGTCTTAAATAAACATAAATTAACTTTTCGGCGACAGCTGAACGGAGGATATTGCCTTTGCATACACAAACAATGAATTTTTTGGGCACAGGATATTATACAATAATTAAATTTAGATTAATTGATGTAATATATTTGGTAATGTCGGAGCAAAAATGTATATACAACTTATTTAATAATTGAAATAAATACGATCATATTATCTTTCGTAATTATAAAATTTGGTAAATGTTTCTGA
>JAYRQZ010000025.1:0-3153 GCA_041910355.1 Candidatus Woesebacteria bacterium
ACCTGACAGTGACCCGACTTTTTGAAACACCTTATCTCCTGAAAACAAGAATCTGCCTAGTTGCGCTCGGATAATTCCTTCCGGTAATCCACACTTCTCTTTCAATGTTTCATACAAACTCTTGTCAAAGTCGAATGATTCAAACTCTTGGCTGTAATAACCGATATCAAGTTTATTATCTCGGATTATTTCTCCTTGATCAATTGTTAATTTTCCCATCAATATTTTTATCAGTGTGCTTTTACCAACTCCGTTTGGTCCCATTAAGGCAATTCTTTCTCCTCGCTTAATATCAAAATTTACGTTGGTTAACACCTTTTTATTTCCGTATGCTTTTTCTATATTTTTAGCCATTATCGGTATTTCTCCTACCCAAGCCGGATCCGGTAGTTTGACTTTAATTTTCTTGGCTTCAGGAGGCATTAATGGTAAACTTTCTTCCATTTGAGCTATTCTTTTTTCCAATTGTAGTTTCTGTCTAACACCTTTCTCTGATTTCACATGGGACATTTTCAACCAGCCTTTTTTCATTTGGGCAATATGTCTTTCTTGAACGTGTATTTGTTTTATCAACAATTCTTCCTTTTCATTTTTTAGTCGGACATAGTCAGAGTAATTACCGGTGTATTCATCAATTTTTTTTGTTTGGGGATTAATTTCCAAAATTTTGTCAATTTTATTATCCAATAAATTTAAATCATGAGACACCACCATTAGAGTGTTTGGATATCTACCTAAAAAATTCATTACCCATTTTTTTCCTTCGGTATCCAAAAAATTTGTCGGTTCATCTAAAAGTAATATATCCGGTTGTTGGACTAAAGCTCTGGCAATTGCCAATTTTGTTTTTTGGCCTCCGCTTAAATTAATCGGTTTACTATTGAGGCTAAATTGGGCCAATTCCAGCGGGGAAATAATCCTTAAAAGCTCGTAGTCTTCCTTATCCGATTTTGGATCCAGATACTTCCTTATATTTATTGCTCCTTCCATTTCCGGGTCTCTTTTTACTTCCTGAGGGACTAAAAGAATTTTTCCTCCGACTTCTATTTTGCCATCATCCGGCATTTCCTCGCCGTTTATTAGCTTAAATAGTGTCGATTTACCCGAACCATTTTTCCCAACCAGTCCGATTTTTTGGTTTTTACCCACAAAAAATTCCGCCCCTGAAAAAATCGGTTCTATACCATAGGAATAATACAAATCTTTTACAAAAATCATTTTCTGATTTTAACATCAATTTTTAAATAAACGCGGTAAAATACATCTACTATGCCATTTTCACCCGATCGGCGTTTGTGGTATCTTCGGGCTTGGGGCGACGGTGATCCGAATCAAGCCCGGTGCCAATATCGTTTATATTGCGAAAAATCCGGCTTTTATTTAGCTTGTCAACAGCGTGGTTTAGGTCTTTTTGTCGTTCGTTGGACCGTTGCCGAATGGGGGACAGTCGGTATTCCTTTTTGTCGCCATCATTTTATGGAATTATCAGATAGTACTCCGTTTGTTGAAGATGCTGTAGTTTATCCGGAATTAGCCGAAGCGGTTAGAAGCTATCGTTATGACAAAGCGTCATTTAACAATTTGACTCCATTTAGTCCGTCACATCGTACCCGTTTTGGCGATCTCGGTACCGATATTTACTATTTTCAGTATGGCCAAAGTGTAATTTCTCGTTATGCTGTCACTCATCCCGACGACAAACCACCCTCAGATACTCTCGGCCATCACTACCCGTCGTGGATCGAATGGGTTGATATGATTCCAGATCAATGGTAAGTTTACCCGGCACTTACTCCGTTTGGAACTTCTTTCTCTGGTATAGATAATACCGGAACTATTCCATTTGAATAGCCAATATCAAATATCATTCCCTCACTTTCTTCCCCCATCATTTTTTTGTATTCCAGGTTTACCACAAACAATGCCTGTTTTCCTTCAATTTCTTTAACATTTTCCCTCTCTTGTTTCATCCCCACCAATATCTTTCTTTTAAATTCGCCAAAATTCACGGTTAACCGGACTAATTTATCCGATCCTTCAACATCCTCAACTAACTCAATTAATCCTACCCGAATATCTACTTTATCAAAATCTTCAAATTTTATTGTCGGTTTAATTTGTAATATCTTTGCATCCATATTTCTATTTTATCTTAATATTTTACTTTTCGTCCTTGCCAATGTGAACCTATATTCGTATAGGTATTCACACAGTCTTGCAAAGGGTCCGAGTCCTCGGAAGAAGGACTCGGTTTCCCCAAGCAAGGCTGTGTGGTCTTTAAGAGTTATGGAGTGGTTGGCAACGAATAGACAGGAGTCAACATCCGACAATCGTCGAGCTCGTATGTTAACCTGTCCGTCGTCAACACCTGGACGTTCTGCACCGGACTTAAAACTTCTGTGTCCAGATTGCAGATGAATACTGCCGAAGCGTCGTTGGGGATCGCCATTGCCTTCAGGTCCGACGTCTTCAGGACGATCAAACTTCCTACCGGAATCGACTCAAGGGATGGGTCAAGGTCAAGGATCTCGACCGGGAGGAGTCCCTTTCCCTCTTGCCACATTCGGTAGCTGGCCGACCCATACCCTCCATACATAAAGGCAGAGCCACTCGCTCCGATTTCTGTATGGCTCTCCATGTCATCAGCCACTCTTACCGTCACCTTATAGACGGTAGTGCTGACATTGACACATGCTCCCATTGCCCAGCGATAATCGCTGTCGCTCTCCGGAGCAACGCATTCCGTTTTGACAACCGACGGGTCGGAGGGTGGGACTGGTGTTGACGCGCAAGCGCTCAACACCAGAGTCAGGACTAAAACCAGAAAGATCAACCACGGGTTCTTCATTTCTTTTTTCTCCATTCTTTTGAGGATAGTTGAATAAGCAGGATTGCTTATTCTTTCTATCCTCAAAAATGCTCTTAAAGATGTTAATGTGCAGTAACAACATAAATCACGCCGCTTTAGAATGGTTTTGTTGTCAACTCGAGGTAAATTATATAATAATTTGCCAATAAATCAAAAATATGGGCTTAATATTCACCAAGTAATAAAAATTTTCAGCTTTTATTCAGAATTGACAATTAAAATATATCTAAAGTTTATTTATAAACTTATTCAAAGCAGGTGAGTTGAGGCTTACATCGCCCTAC
>JAYRQZ010000026.1:0-9543 GCA_041910355.1 Candidatus Woesebacteria bacterium
ACAGTACGTATTGAATTCACAACTTGATCTCTTGGAAGTATTTTTGTCATATATTCTATTTTAAACGAACTAGTAATTCTTGATTAAGATCTGGGTGTACTTCATTTGAGTTGAAACTTGTTCTTGGAGAAAGATTTCTAATGAGAGAAGATTTTAATTCTTGACCTCCTCTGGTAAATATATGGGCTTGTTCTTTACTTTTCATATTTGTATGGGTTAAATAAATAATTAATTTTTATATTCTACCTGCGGCATGTAAAAACATTAAGCCATTTATTGCTTTAGCGGAAGCTGGTAGACGAGCTATAAATGAATCATTTAAGTTTAAGGGCTCAAATAATCTTGTTAAATTAGCACGAACTTCTGTTTGTTTGCGAAATTCTTGTCTTGGTGTAAATTCTTTTGACATATTATATTATAAATTAGTAATATATAAATATAGGTCGTCTTATAATAATATGTCAAGGGGTAATTTTTATAAATGCGAAAATAATACGGAGATGGAAGCTAAAAAGTGATAAAAAGTTAGTATTCGCAAATGGAAGGATCTCTGGAACAAAAATCCATGTTTTTAAAAGCACATTTGAGACATTCATCGGGAAGAGGCATGAGATCGATGCGGTCGGTTACTTGACCATAATATCCATGTTGATGGTTTCCAGTGTCGACAGTTGGTCTAGTAGTAAGTGTGCCAAAGTTTTTTTTGGGTATTTTGGGGTGTTTTTTTTCTTTTGACATTATTGTGAAAGGTTAGTTGTCTAAATTGTAGCGACAAGGTGAATTTTGGTTACCGTTTTGAATTGAATTTTCACATAGATCGTATAATGAGCAATTACCACATAAATCGGAATCGGGATTGAATTTAAGCTCGACATCCAGAATTTTGGAAGGAAGAGTGGCCAAGTTTGAAGCAATAATAACTTGATTAGTACCCATATCGGGTTGACCAAGCATTTTATGCCAATAATCAGCTTCTTTTTGTAAACCGAAAATTATTGCGATACCACCCCGACATTGGGGACATTGACAAAATTGATCACGATTAGCTAGAGCAGAATCAAGGGCATTTAATGAAACACGAGCTTGTTGGGCAACGTATTCTTCAATAAATCTGCTGACATCAACTATAAATTGTTTTGCCGCCGGTGATTCCGGAGACGATTGATTTTTGGCCATATACTAATGTGCTTAGTATATCAAAATATTACTTATCGTTTTTTATTGCCAGTTTCTGGTCCTGAATTTAGTCTTAACCACGCTTCTGCTGGATCTTCTCCGGGATTTAATTCCAGCCCTGATTCTACTATAAATTGTTGTAATGCATCTGTTGTAACTTTTTTACCTTCTTTTTGTCCTTCTGAAGGAGGAAGTGCTTCGCCGTATTTTAGAGTTGGACAAGCTGTTTGAGTTGAATTAATATAACCTTCCGGAGTAGTATCGGCACCGTCCATAGTTGCAGAGGCAATTTGGACAGCTTCTGCTTCGTCAACTCCGTATTCTTCCATAATACCCCGAATAACTTTCGGATTGTATTTTTTAATCATATTTTATTAATTTTTAATTTTTCTTTTTACCCCAACGCTCTTGGGAGATGCGGATAAGTTTATCGCGTTGCTGGTTTTTGCAGTTTAGGGGTGGAAGAGTGGTGGCGTAAAATGGTTGGGTGGTTTCAGAGTCGATACTTAATTTGCAGATTATTTGGTATTTACCGATTTTGACCAGATCATCAGCCGGGAATTTGGCGCCAAATTCTTTTTGGAGAATAAACGCATCCTGATTGCCGACAACAAAGGACATTAAAGAGCCGACGTTTCCAAAAATAGCGTCCTGAATAGTTTTGTCGAGCTGATTCATATACTGGTTGGCAACAATCAGATTTAATTTAAATTTACGGGCTTCGGATAGAATTTTAATAAAAGCTTCGGTGGCGAAATTTTGAAATTCGTCGACATATAGGTAAAAATCCGACCGTTCGGTTTGGGCTTGAAATACCCGGTTCATTGCTGATAATTGGATTTGGGTAATTAACATAGCGCCAAGTAGGGCTGAATTATCTTCACCCAGTTTACCGGTGGATAAATCAGCTATCAAAATTTTTTTCTGATCCATAATTTCCTGAATATTGATTTTGGAGTGAGAATGAGCAATGGTGTTGCGGATATTGGTGCTGGAAATAAATTGACCAACTTTATTGAGAATAGGGGAAACAGATTCATTTTGAAATTTTGGATCCATCCGATCGAATTCATTTATCCAAAAATTTTTTAGAGTAGGATTGGTCAGATTGGCGACAACTGTTTTACGGTATTCTTTGTGAGTTAGAATTTCAACTATATGAGTCATGTCTGAACCGGGAGTATTGACCAAAGTTAAAACGGCATTACGAAGGATATGTTCCAAGCGTGGCCCCCAGGAAACATTACCATACAATTTTTTAAATATAGATAAAACTCCTGAAGCGACTAATTCTTTTTGAGAATCGTTTTGGGTTTCAAGAACGTTTAGCGGATACATATATTCAGGATCGGCCGGATTGAAGTAACAGCAATCATTGACCCGGGAAGAAGGGATGTAGTCGAGAATAGTGTCACACAAGTCGCCATGGGGATCGATGATAGCCACACCCCGACCTTTACGGATATCGTCGATAGCCATATTGGCAATAAGAGTGGATTTTCCGGTACCGGATTTTCCAATGATATAAGTATGACGGCGGCGGTCTTCACCTTCTTTGATACCAAAGATAGCATCTTTATTTCTGAATTCGGTTTTGGCAAAAAAGGTAATTGATTGTTTTTGTTCTTCGGTAGCATTGTCAGCAACCGGTAAATTTTCGGGCGGGTCGGCGTAAAGTTTTTTACCCCAGGCGATATTGGGTAAGCGGGTTAACTGATTAGGAAAATGCCACATAGCGGCGATTTCTTCAGTGTTGAGAATTTGAGTGTTGAGAACCAAATGACGATTAAAAATTGAACCTAATAATTTTTTACGGGTAAACATACTGGGAGTGATACTACGGACAAAATTACCTCGAGGGCTAGTGTAGATACCAAATGATGAGGAAACGGAAGAAATTAGTCCGGGATTACTGCTAAAAAGATTGATTTGGGTCAACAGGCCGGGAAATTGAATTTTAGTTTCAAAAACGGCTTTGTCGGGATGGGCCTGACGGAAGCCTTTTTCTTTGTCAACCACAATACCGTTTTGAATTACCGATATAATACTATTTTGCCAATTTTTAGGAGCATTGGTGATAATAATTTGATAAAGAAAAAAGTCGGCAGATTCGGCTGAACGAGAAAGAGGGGCCAAAACGGATGATAGTGGGTCGGTATCTTTAAAATCTTTAGCGGTTTTAAGAGGGTAACTATAAGGGCGAGCTACAGATAAACCGGTATATGAAAATGGTAAGTTGGGTGTTTCTAGATAAGGTGACAGATAGTCTTCGGTTTCCTTAACTACGGCGCTGGGGTATTGAGCTAAAGTTTGAGAGCGAAAAAATTCGGCTGACGATTTCGGAGTAACAATATAAAAATGAATTTGACCATTTAAGAGAACAATCTCTAAAGAGGCAATGGTTTTCTTTTTACCAATTAACTTTTCCAAAAAGGTAAGATTGGAAAATTGGGTAAAATTACTAAGAAGTGAGGACATTGATTCGAGAGTGGTTTCGTTTTCAGCCGGCAGACGGATTTCCATCAGAGTCAGTGGTTCTTTGGCGGCAGGCATAGGATTATTATAGAGCAAGTAGTAAACAGTAACTAGTAATTGGTAAACAGTAAAACGATATACGATAAAAGATAAACGATAAACGATTAACGGGGGAATAATAATAGAGTAGTAATATTTGACTTTGGGGTTTTAGGTAAAGTTGTGGTATTATAAGACTAATTTAGAATACAGTTTGCTAAATATCGTAAGCGGTAAAAAAATTGGCAAATTTATTCTATAGGCATTCGCCGACGGCGGATGCAGATCGTTGACAACCTGCGTTGTGTTTTTTATTGAAAAGGAGAAAAAATGGGTCAAGAAACAGAAGTAGCTTTCGTTTTTGAAGGTGTGATCGTGTCGGTTCCGGCAAATCATGATGAGCGGCCGTGCCCGGATGATCCAGGTAACGGTCCTTGCGATCACGGAAGTTGCGATTTTTGTGATCGTAGCCGGCATTAGGGGGGAAAAATGGCGGAGAAAAAAGGGCATAAGGGTAATTGTAGTTGTGGCCGTCCTTTGCGGTCATCTGATGATGACGGGCAATGTCAACATTGCCGAGAAGAGCGAAAAAAAAAGATAGGTAGATAAGCGTTGTCTTTCAGGTGGAGGCAGAACACCGCCTCCACTGTTGGGGGGAAATTTACAAAAAAGAAAAATAAAATAAGTAACTGGTAATTAGTAAACAGTAATTGGTAAAAAAGAAAAAAGAAAGAAGAAAAACGCAGGTTGATATAAAATATAAAAATATGGTTGATAGAATAACGACGGAAAGAAGAAAAGTAGCGTGGGATAAACCAAGACCGTTTAAAATAAAAGTTGATGGGAGAGTGATTTATAGATTGATTGCTGATAGAATTGAGTTGGAAGAATTTAGGAAATTGGGTTATCAAATTGAACCGATTTTACATATTGATTCGGCTATATATGGAGTGAGTTATGTTGAATTGCCTGAAGGTAAAGGGAGTAGAAGTTGTGAGATGTGTGAAGATAGCCAAAATTCGATAATGGGAATTATGAGAGGAGATAGGCGAGTAGAATTAAGTGATGGTTCAAGTAGAATAGTTTGTCATTTTCATAATCCGATTGAAAAAGAAAGAGAAGTATATCGGGGATAAGGGGTTTAACGGTGGTGGGCTAATCTTATAACAATAATATATTGTTGACAGGTGCGTAATGGCGGTGTATAAAAGGCCATGTTGACATTGTGTAATTTGGAAACTGGTAGGGGTAGACGGGAGATGGTGATTGGTTCGAGTGTTGTTGGAGAACCAGTAATTCATTTTCGATTGAATAATGATAAGTGGGTATGTTATGCGGGTGGTCAAAATTTAAATTGGGCTGACGGAAATTCTTTACGGTCAATTCGCGATGGGGAAATTGACTGGCACAACTCCAGAATTGAAATAAAACCGAGAAGGGGATTTGTAGTTGGTGACGGGGTGGAAAGGGTACAAATAGCTCTATATTCTCAGCAAAGTATCAGAGTTAATATTGATAAAGTTGATTATGGAATTTATGCCGGTAATAAAATTTATAAGCCTTTTGTAAACCGTGGTGATATTAAAGCAAGCTTGTTAAGCCGACTGCACAATGCTTTTAGTAAAGACGTGACTGGTTTTGCGGTTGAAGGCTTAGTTTTTGAACAAATTAATAGTATGAGTGTTAATGAATTTATCAGGGCTAGTGGTTATTTTAATCTGCTAAATTAAGTTTTTGATTGAAATTAATTTAGAATTTTTTTATTGCAAGACAATATTTGTGTTTGTATTGGGGGTGACTGTTTATTTAAACTTATAGAATTATTATATTGTTGACAGATGTGTAATGGTGGTGTATAAACTCGTATGCCGCAAAAAATTGCACCAAGCAACTATTTGCAATTAACGACCTTGAAAAGTTCGAAAATGCTTCGAACTCATTAGAGGCCTTTTTTTTATAGGCATAGTTCTTTAAAAAGTTGGAGAGGAGAGTTAGTTGAAACAAATCAGTTCCTATTAAAAATAGAGTTTGATTTGTTTCAACTAACAATAATAATCATACAATCAATTTTTTTTCCTTGAAAGGAGGAAAACAAGTGAAAACCATGCGATGGTCGAAAGGACTCAATTTGCTGCAGTTGCTCTGTTTTGGATTCGTAATCGGAGGTTTTTTCCTCGGTTACAAGAACGCAGCTATTTTGGCGGTTTGTGTCACAATGATGCTAACGGCGTTTGAGATTGCCTGGTCAAACCGCAAGGCAGGCCTAGTGGTATTTGAAATGTTTATACTGGCGTTTGTCTTGCTGATCGGAACAATCCCCGTTGTTGAGGGGGTCGTGTTGACCACCCTATATATTGTGGGGGGTGTTATAATTTTGGTGGTCAACGGCCTGGAGATTATGACTTGATGAAGTGTGCCGTAAAGGAGTAGCGCCGATGCTAAAGGAAACATCGGCGCTACTTGGCACCACTTTCAACTATCGCTTTTCTATTTTTCTTTTTTTACCTATAATATTTCACTTCCTTTCTCTTTACTCTTCTCCAACTTTTTTCAATATTTCAAAATTAACATGATAGCGATAATAAATGTATTAATTAATAAGGTCGATTTTTCTTTTGACGGCCAGGTACTTTAAGTGTTATGTTTTTTTTGGAAGCCAGAAATCCATTGCCACCGGAATTGATTTCAAAAGCACTGACAGATAATTCACAAAGTGCGATTGTTTGGGAAATACCAAAGGGTGATAGTAGATTTTTGCCAAGATTAGAAAAAGTTCCACCATTACCATGGGCTGCTGGAGTAAAAATTATTGAACAGGCTGGAAAGATGATTGATTGGGATGAAACTGTTGATTTGTTAACTAAAATAGTTAAGAAAGTAACGACATTAAACGATATAGTACCACCCGGTTCTCCTCCAATATGTAACTGTAATTTGGATGGAGAAAGTACCCCGGCAAAATGTGCCGAAGCAGGTGGCTATGATATGGTAATTGTTGGAGCTTCGGGTGTTGCAGCTATAAAAACTTTTGAGAGATATGCTCCGTTAGTAGGTGGAGAAGCGGTGTGGACATATTTTAGCCCATTAACGATGGACGCGTTTAGTGGATGGGGATGTAAAATTGGAATAGATGATAGTTCTGACAGCTATCATTACATTTTTTGGTTGGGGCCGGATAAATGGCCTTATGAATATGTTTATGGTGCAAATACATCAACACAAGCCGAAGAGGTTTCTGTTGAAGAGGCACCGGCAGTAGTAGTATCAGCTCCAGTTGAAAATATGACGCAACCTGTAGAGCAGGTTAGTACTTATGTAAACCCGTTTTTGAGTCAGGAATTGATTGACCAGATGGCATCCCAGGGAGAATGTGTCGAAACTTTAGGTATACAGGGAGTAAGAAAAAATGAAGGTCAAGGATTACCTATAATTTATTCAGCGACAATTGATGTTGGAAACAATTCTGGTTGTGCGTGGAATTTGGATCCTAGTGTAACCCAATTGGTGGTTGACGGTTTGCCTCCTGGTTTTAATTATGCTGTTCGAATGAATGGTAGTTTACTGCCAAATATGGCTGGTAATGGTTATTTAATAGTGTATCAATCAAAGGATGGACAGAAAGGGCAAGTTGAAGCAGATGTATCAATCAGATCAACAGATGGAAGAGTAATCGTAAATCCTCCACTTCATATTTCATTTTTCAATCCAGAACCAGTGGTTTATCAGCCAACGGCTTCCGTATCTGCGTATCCGATGAATAATCAGCAAAACGATGGTTCGAGTCCTGTATCAGATAAATCGCCAGAGCCAAAAAATGATGAAGTTGTATTTGATGGCGGTAAATTGAGCGATGAATTATCTAAATTAATTATTCCAGTATTGGGAGTGAGCGGAGCGGTAGTATTGATATTATTTGTTGGGTCGTTAGCAGCAAGCAATAGAAATAGATTGAATAACAATAATACAAGAGGTGGTAATGCCGGAGGTGGAGATAGGAGAGTGGCTAGTAGAAATTATTCTTTGAGAGTAGACGATGATGGCTTTGTTAATCGGGAAGATGTTGATATGATGAGAAATGATTTTCAAAGAGATGCCCAAAATCAAGTGGCGGCAATTGAGAGACAAAGTCAAAAACAATTGGAAAAACATCGACAAGAATTGCAGAAACAAGCCCAACAGGAAGTTGAAAGGAATGTAAACGAAGCAAAAAGAACACTAGAAGGTCAATTGCAAAAACGGATAAATGAAATTAACAGACAGTCGAGCGATAAATTGACCGCAGAACAAAGAAAATTAAGAGAAAGTTATCAGCGCGAGTTGGATGAATTAAAAAGGGGTTATCAAAAAAAAGATCAACAAAGATTGAACGAGTTACAAGAGAGAACAAATGTTTTGAATCAACAGGAAAAAGATCTAAGACAACAAGCGGAGAATTTGAAGAAGCGGGAGGAAGAATTGGCAAGGGAACAGGAAAGAGCAAAAAAATTAGCGGACCAATTGGAGGAACAATTAAGACAATCAACGGCGATGTTGGATGAAGCAAGCAGTTTAAGACAAGAAAATATTTCTACAACGCAACCTCAACCACCGTCTGAAAACAAATCTGGAGAACCAATTGAAGAAACAAATGCAAAAGCTTCTGAAAATAACAGAGTTGATATGGGTAGAGTTTTGGATCACAAAACCGGCGCGGTTTCGATACCAAGTCATTTAAGAGTGGTTAAAAAGAAAGCATAAAATGACAATTGATTTATTATATTTATTTATTATAATACTCTAATATACATATGAGTTACTCATCACAGGCGATCTATTCCCTTACGGGAAGAGAATACCCAACTTATAGTTACGTTCTCACTCCGGCTCCAATGAAGCCACGATTGATTACGACTGTTGTAGATACAGTAAATGTAGCACTAACTGATCCAAAAGCAGAATCTAGCGATATAGTAATGAGACTTGCTCCGCTAAGACAAATTGATTTTAATGTTGATGATATTGAATTAGAACGTATAGACTTATCATCTTTTTCCGGTATTACAGTTCAGGTTGCTGGGTCAACCACATTAGGTTTAAAAGAATGTGGAAGAAGTATTGATATTATGGCGCCTGATTTGAATGTAAACGCTTCGTCGGATTTATTAATGATTACAACAAAAGAAATTGGTGATATAAAACCGAGATCAATAGCGATTGGTACCGATAGAACAAATATTTTAGTATTTAGGGATACAAATAATGAGCTGGAACAAAGATTGGATCGTTTAATATCTCAAGCGTCAACGTTAACTACTGTATTAAAAGTATTGTCTTTAACAAAAGGTGATCTTAATTCGGCTGTAATAGCTGAAGATGAAAAAACTGGTAAATTGAAAATAGCGGTTGATACCGGAGGAGAAGATGACTGGCAAATTGTAGCCGAAAGTTCAAGTGAAGAAATTATTAAAAAAAGGGCCTTGAATGAATCGCTTTTACCAAGTTTATGGCAGAGGAAAATAAAATTAAAAGATCAGGAAGAATTTGAAGATTTTGGTAAAAATAAGGCGTCAATTGCTGGTGGAAGTAGAATTGTGATGGAGATTAACCCAAACGGTTTGATTGGGTGGAAGGTTTTTGATGATGTTGGAAATCAAAGTAATCTGGATGGTTTTCACCAAGTAATGCAAACAGCATTTGGCAATTTGGAATTAGTTTGCACACATAAGAATGATCGTCGAGACGAAAAAGGAAGAGTACTAGTAAAAATGCGAAGTGCTACTCCTGTTATGGGTCAGGTTTTTGAAGAACCGTCAAAACAAAAAATACAAATATAGGAAATTATATTATGAAAGAGAAAGAGAAGAAAAAAGTAAT
>JAYRQZ010000027.1:0-3737 GCA_041910355.1 Candidatus Woesebacteria bacterium
ATCGAATACTTGAAAAAAACCGACAACTTTTCCGATAGTGATATTAATAATTTCTTAAAAAAATTCGACCAAAAAAAATCCGACATCGCCAAAGTCAAAACCGAGGAATGGTTTTCGTCTATGGGTAGTAGCTGGCTTTATGTACTTGGCTCATTAACCCATACTTTCGATCAAAAATATCCACTTTATATGCAGACTAATAATTTTTTAGTAAAACAACTTCAGACTTTCTTGGGCTCTTTTACCGAATTAAAACACGATACTTTGTTGTACGCCAAACAAAGTTATGCCGAACTCGGTGGCGGTGGCGGAAACGAAACCATACCTCCGGTTGTCAAAGGTTTTGTCGAACCGAATATGGAATTTTGGAATAAATTTTCTGAATTATTAAACCAAACAAATAAATTTTTTTCTGAGCACCAGCTTTTAAAAGACAGCCAACCTTTATCAAGATTAAAAGAATTCACCGAAATTATAAATTTTTATAAATCTATTGCCCAAAAAGAATTAGAAGGTCAATCAATATCTGATGATGATTACGAAAAATTAAGAACTACAGATTTATATTTTATGGTTCAACCATTTGAACCAGGAGGGGATATTCCCGATAAAGATTCGGCTAAAGTAGCTCTTATTTCCGACATCCATACCGATGCGGTCAAAAATCAAATTCTTTACGAAGCCACCGGCAAACCCTACTTAATGTTAGCCGTAGTTGGTAATGATCAAACTCAAAGAGTTGTCGCCAGTTTGGTTTTTAATCATTACGAATTTACCGAGTCCATCAGCAAAAGACTAACTGACGATGATTGGCGTAATTCTGTTTATAAAAACACCAGTAGTCTGTCTGCAAAAAACTTTTGGTACCAATCACTTTTGGTTAAATGATTAAGTTGTTTAGTTTAATTGCCTCTTTTTTTTTTACTATTCCAATAATTTCCTCATTATATAAAGAAAGGGAATTGTTTCTAAATCCAATTATCAATTCAACCGTCACACCTGTTAATTATCAAGTTACTGGTATCATCGTTCCCCACCATTTATTGGCAATAGATATGATTGCCAATATTTACAAAATTATTTCTAAAAACAAATATTCAACCATAATAATTTTAAGCCCCGATCATTTTGATACCGGATTAACAAATATTTCCACCACTGAAAATAATTTTCAGACACCTTTTGGTACTATTGAATCCGACCAAAAAATTATTAATAAAATTAAAACTCTGCCTTTTGTAAAAGAACAAAACGCTTTTTACCGTGAACACGGCTTACAAGCTCAGTTGCCATTTATAAAATATTTTTTCCCAAAAACAAAAATTCTAACCTTGACTTTTAAAACCATCACTACCAAAAACGAAGTTGATCAATTATTCAATGTGCTTCAAAAGTATCTACCAAAAGATACCCTTATAATTCAAAGTACCGACTTATCTCACTATTTACCACCAAACGGTGCTGATATTAAAGATAAACAAACACTTTTATCCATAAACTCAAATACAGCCGAATCGGCTCTGGACCTTACAGAACCTCAAAACATTGATTCAAAAGCTTGTCTATACTTACAAAAATTACTTCAAAAAAAGTTATTTAACTCGGATGTTAAAATCATTAGTCACAAAAATTCTCAATCTTACAGTCAAAAGGAGATTGAATCATCAACCAGTTATCTTACAGCTATCTATAGTAGTAATGGATTTTTTCCCTAAATTTTGATAAAGTAATTGCCACCAACATTATTAAAATATTAGCCGCCGTGGCGAAATTGGTATACGCGCAAGACTTAAAATCTTGTGGTCTCAACAACCGTGTGGGTTCGATTCCCGCCGGCGGCACTCCCTCGGGGATTGGCGCAATTGGCTAGCGCGCACGGTTTGGGACCGTGAGGTTGCTGGTTCGAATCCAGTATCCCCGACCATAATATTAATTAATTTATTAAAATAAGTTGAAAATCGGAAATTGAATTAGATATCCCGACTAATGTTCTATATACCTAAAATTACATATCGCTTCCGACAGTTTATCCTCACAATTTTTTGTAACCGATATTTCAATGATAAAATAGCCAGATAATTAACTCATTAATATATGAATCGACCGCAATTTTTTAACACCATCACCGGACTAAAAATACCATTACCGGTATTTTTCCCAGATGCTACCAGAGCAGTTTTAAAAACTCTCGATTCTTCAGATATTGAATCTACAAAAACACCCGGCGTTTTAGTTAACACCTTTCATCTTAACAATTTCCCCGGAAAGTCAGTAATTAAAGAACATGGGGGTGTTAGAAATTTCATGTCCTGGAAAGGAGCAACAATTTCAGATTCTGGCGGTTTTCAAGTTATGTCATTGGCAAAAACATTTAAAACTAAAACCAATCCAGTAACAGATAGTGGTGTCAATTTTAAAATTCCCGGAACTAATAAAAAAATCCTTTTCACTCCCAAAATGTCGATAGACTTTCAAATGTTATTGAAAACCGATATGGTGGTCGTGTTGGATGATTTTACCGACTTAGACGCTGATGAAAAAAAAGCCCGAGAAACAGTCGAGAGAACTATACTTTGGGCTAAAGAATGCAAAAAGATATTTTTAAATAAATGTGATCAATTAAAATTATCATCAGAAAAAAGACCTTATCTCTTGGGTGTAGTTCAGGGTGGACACTATCTTGATCTTCGACGTGAATGCACTGAAAGACTTGTTGAAATCGGATTCGATGGACTTGGTTATGGTGGTTGGCCCATGAAAGATAATGGTGACTTCAACTATGATATTCCCAATGTAATAGGTAAACACTCTCCTAAAAACTATTTATTATATGGACTGGGTATAGGCAAACCCCATGAAATTGTCGAATGTGTTAAAATGGGCTGGCAAATCTTTGACTGTGTGTTGCCTACCAGAGACGCCCGTCACAAACGACTTTATACCTATAAAGCCAAGACTATAGATGATATTGATATTAGTCAAAATGATTTTTATGAATATTACACACCGGATAAGGAAACATATTATCATGATAAAAAACCTGTTAGTACCGCTTGCGATTGCCTACTATGCACTCGATACGACAGATCATATCTTCGACACTTATTTCAAACCGGGGATATGACTGCTGGAAGATTAGCTACCATTCATAATCTTCGTTTTTATTCTATTCTTATGGAAAAAGCCAAATCAATATATGAAAAAATTTCTGGCCATTAATTTTGGTTGTCGGGTAAATGCCGCTGAAACCAATCAACTTTCTCAAAAACTAATTAACGATGGTTATATTAAAAGTGATCAAAATCCAGACATCATACTTGTTAATACTTGTGCAGTAACCAAAAAAGGCGAGTATGAATCAATTTACGAAATTAAAAGATTAAGAAAACTTTATCCAATGTCACAAATTATTGTCACCGGATGTGCTAATTTAGACAAGGTCAAAGATTTACCAAATACCACCATAATGAACAATGTTGACAAGAATAATTTGTCTCCAATTTATTCTCATAAAATCGAAGATAAATTTAGTCACACTCATCGTTATCTATTAAAAATTCAATCAGGCTGCACTCAATTCTGCAGCTATTGCATTGTTCCGTTTAAACGTCAACAATTATGGTCATTACCTATAAATCAAGCCATTAAAACAACAAAACAGGCTATATCTGAAAACTACAAAGAAATAATTATTACTGGGGTTAATATAGACCAATATCAATATGGCCTATCAAACC
>JAYRQZ010000028.1:0-2204 GCA_041910355.1 Candidatus Woesebacteria bacterium
AGACAAAGTGGTTTACCAAAGTCACCCCATCAGATTTACGACTAATTTTCAATTTGGAAAAAGGCAAAATGACATTTAATACTTTTTTATGAACCGACTAAACTCTCATCAGTTAAGATCAAGCCACCCGGTTGTAGCTAAAAAAAATCAAAGGAAAATTAAACGCAATCCGATTGTCTTGGTTCTCGATAATGTTTTAGATACCTACAACATCGGCTCATTTTTTCGTCTGGCCGACGCTGTTGGTGCTCAAAAAATCTACCTTTGCGGTCCGGTTGTTACTCCACCTAATATTAAAATTCACCGTAGTAGTATCGGTACCTGGAAATGGATTCCTTGGGAGCAAATAAGCGAAATAGGGGAGTGTCTTACCAAATTAAAAAAAGATGGATACCAAATAATTGCTTGTGAACAATCACCCAAAAGTGTTCTATATACCAAAGCCAAATACAAATTTCCACTGGCTATTGTTGCCGGCAGTGAATCGAATGGAGTGGGGGAGTCGGCTCTAAAAATGTCTGATCAAATTGTTGAAATCCCAATGTATGGTATTAATAAATCTCTCAACGTCCTCCTAGCCACCTCAATAATTGCTTTTACTGCACTTTCACAAAAAAAATAACCATCAAAATCTCCCTTATTTATCACCATATTTGTATCAAATTTTGATGTTATTTGATACAGAAAATAGATTTATTTTATCCTATCCTTCCACTAATTTTGCCTATTGTAAAGCTATTTGATTCTGATAAACTCATATTGTCTCCATAATTAGAGAATATTTTTATGTCCGCCGCAACCAATTACACCAGCGAACAAATAGTTGTTTTAGAAGGTCTCGAGCCGGTTCGTAAACGCCCGGCTATGTATATCGGTTCCACCGATATTAGGGGATTACATCACTGTTTAACCGAAATTATCGATAATAGTATCGACGAAGCTCTGGCTGGTTTCGCCAAAAATATATGGATCATTATTCACCCTGACAATTCCGCCACTGTCGCCGATGATGGGCGGGGGATTCCGGTCGACATTATGCCCAAATACAACAAACCGGCTCTCGAAGTTATTATGACCACTCTTCACTCGGGTGGTAAATTCGAAGGTGCCGCTTACAAAGTCTCCGGGGGTCTTCACGGAGTCGGGGCTGCTTGTGTCAACGCCTTAAGTAGTCTATATCAGGTCGAAGTCAGACGGGATAATAAAATTCATTTTATGGAGTTTTCCAAAGGTAAAGTAAAAACCAAACTAACCACCATACCCGAAACCAAAATCAATAAACTAAAACAGTTGTTACCGTCGGATCTTAGTGGTACCACTACTACTTTTTACCCCGACACTGAAATATTCAAAGAAACTGTTGAATTAGACACCAAAACCATCATTCGCTCTCTCAAAGACCGGGCTTATCTTACATCAAAGATCTATTTTCATTTTTACGACGAAAGAAACAACACTCAAAAACATTTTTATTTTGAAGGCGGTATTCTATCTCTACTTCGGGAATTAAACAAAGGCAAAACCGTTATTCACGATCCAATTTATATTCACCGCGACGAAAACAACATCGGTGTCGAAGTCGCAATTCAATACAACGATACTTTTCAGGAAAATACTCCGTCTTATGTTAATATTATCAACACCACTGAAGGTGGTACCCACGTTTCCGGTTTCAAAACTGCCTTAACCAAAGTCATCAAAGATTATGCCGAAAGAAAGGAAATGATCAAATCTAAAGACGATACCATCACCGGCGATGATGTCCGCGAAGGTTTAACCGCCATCATTTCCCTCCGGATGGGCAGTAAAGATCTTCAGTTCGAAGGTCAGACCAAAGGCAAACTCGGCAATTCCGAAGTTCAACCAATAGTCGCTAAAATCGTTCGGGAAGAACTCGATATTTATTTCGAAGAACATCCCGATATCGCCAAAACCATTGTCGGCAAATCTATTTTGGCAATTCAAATCCGCAAAGCCGCCCGTGCCGCCAAAGATGCCATTATGCGCAAAGGTGCCTTTGATTCTCTGGGATTACCCGGTAAACTGGCCGTTTGCCAAAGTAAACGACCCGAAGAATGTGAAATATATATTGTTGAAGGTGATTCTGCCGGAGGCAGTGCCAAACAGGGGAGGGACCGCAAATTTCAAGCCATTTTGCCGCTTTGGGGTAAGGCGCTAAACACCGAAGGAATGCGACTTGATAA
>JAYRQZ010000029.1:0-1770 GCA_041910355.1 Candidatus Woesebacteria bacterium
GCCCCTGCCCACAGAGCCAATGCACTGGTTGTTCCCGTTAAAACCGTGTTCAGCATATCCGTTGAATTAAATACCAATCCATAAGCTGTTGCTGCCACTAGTCCGGTTATCAACATGCCTCTTTTCCCGCCATACATTTTACCGATATCGGCATACATCAATACTGTTAATACCGATAATATTGAAAACCCTATCCATGGTCCCATCATTACCGGAATAATTCTCTCAAAAGTCATTATCAGCCAGAAATACCACGGTCCAAAATTAAACGGTCCTGCCGACGAAGGGGAGCCGATTATTGGTACTTCCCAATTCCGATTAGCATATAGAGCAATTATCGAATCTCTGGCTTGATCTTGATTAAACACCCATCTGTTTCCATAATCCCAAAACCTCCAAAACCCAGCTACCCCGATAATTATTGCCAATATTATCCATTTTTTTTTAAACATCTTTTCCCTTTCTTAACATAAAAACCACTATCGTAATCGGTTGAAATATCAACTGCACCACCAGTCCGGGCAGGTATAGTCCAAATAAATAAAAATTAAGAAACATTCTTGTCGGGAATTTATCTTTATCCCATCCTTTGATTTTAATTAGTATCATTTCTCCCACAAAAGCTACCAGCAACCACAATATCCACCAGTAGCCAAAATGTAAAAAACTTTTTATTAACATCAACACTCCGATACCAAAATCTCCCCAGTGGTCCAATTTTTCCCCCAAAACCGATTCGGTTTTTGTCACCCGGGCATAATATCCATCAACAGCATCAAGAAATTTATGAACAAAAAGTATTACCAAAAATTGCCGAGAATTATTAAATAATGTTATCCATGCCAATATCCCCACCCCAATATTAAATATCGTTATTTGATTTGGATTAATATTTGTAAATTTTCTAATATTTACACAAAATTGTTCTGCTCCAATTTTCGCCAAGCTTTCTGTTTTCAGTTGATGTATCCCTCGCAGTGTCAGGATTTTTCCCCAAAACGTTTTCATTATATTTAATTTTCCGGGATTTCAACTCCGCTTGGCATTAAGTCTTTGAATTGATTTTGTAAATCCTGCAAATCCATAAATTTAACGTCGGTTGGAGGAGTCACGTCAGCCTCACTGACGCTGGCAGGGGAGCAATTGTAATTAAATTCTTTTCCCCAATCTATGCCTCCATTGGCAATTTCCTTGTTCTCTTTTTTATCTTCTTCGTTCATCTTCATTTTCATACCCTGTTCTTTTGTTGCCGGATTCCACAAGTAAAACCACTCGCCATCAGATATCACTTCGGCTTGGTTTACTGGTTGTCCGTCTGTTGTCGATGTAATACTCTGTCTGAATTTATTACCTTTTATCCATAGTGTCCCTGTTGTTTTGGTTCCGCTTTCATCACTTGTCCACTGACATTTTTGGTCTTTACCCAGATTTAGCAAATCTTTTAATGTCGACAACCCACCATTCGTTTTTTGTTCTGTTTGTTCAGTTTTGTTCTCGTCCTGTTTTGTCACTACGCTCTTATTTTGACTCATCCACCATCCACCAATTAACAATACTAATATCACTACCACTATGATTGCTTTATTTTTCATATCCGTTATTAACTTTTAACTAAACCTATTTTACCATTTACGCTTCGCCCATCTGTAGCTTTAGCGTAGGAGGGTCATTGCGAGGAACGTAGTGACGAAGCAATCCCCACACCGTGGCTTACTTATTTTTTGTCATTAGAAATTAGACATTAGGCATTTGCCCTATTCACCCTGCTCC
>JAYRQZ010000030.1:0-2109 GCA_041910355.1 Candidatus Woesebacteria bacterium
CTGTTAAAAAAAGCGATTTCTTTGGTAATTCCCAGTACTTACGAAGGTTTTGGTATTCCGGCCATCGAAAGTCAAATCAGCCTTACTCCGGTAATTGCCAGCTCCATTGAACCAATAACCGAAATACTTGATAATTCTGCCATATTAATCGATCCTTATAATATAGACAGTTTGGTTACCGCTTTTACCGCTATTCAAAATCCCAAATTAAGACCTCAACTAATCAAACTCGGTTTTGAACGTGCCAAACAATTCACTTGGGAAAAATCAGCTAAAGCCCTCATTGATATCTTTAATACTATATAATTCCTATATGAACGAATACGTCGGCAAGCCATTAACTCCCAACAATCTTTTACCCAAAATCATTAACCGGTTAAATACTGTCTTACTTGAATTCTGGTTATTTGTTCTTCGCGTAGTTGGTTTTATTCCATTTCATTCTGTCCGTAAAATTTTCTACCTTATCTCCGGATTAAAAATGCCTCTTGATTCAACTATTCATATTGGTGCCAACTTTTTTAACCCCTCGGGAATCAGTATCGGTCACGATACTATTGTCGGTGATCATTGTTTTCTTGATGGTAGAGCCAAATTATCTATTGGTAATCACGTTGGTATTGCCAGTCAGGTACTTATTTATAACGACGAACATAATATAAATTCCGCCAATTACGAAAACTCTTTTGGTCCGGTTACAATTTCTGATTATGTCTTTATCGGACCCAGAGCAATTATATTACCCAATATTACCATCGGTAGGGGAGCCGTTGTTGCTGCCGGTGCTGTTGTTACCAAAGATATTCCTGATTATGAAATCTGGGGTGGTGTACCGGCAAAAAAAATATCCGAACGTGCTAACAAAAACTTATCTTATCGTCTCGGCCGACCAATGCTATTTCAATGATGAAAAAAATAATTTTGGTTATTTTAAATGCTATCTTTTTAATCTATTTACTGGCGCCAACCCCGACGTTAACTGATTTACCAAACACAGTTAGATCAAATTTACCCGGTGATACAGTGCAATTAAAAAACGTTTCCGGTTATTTTGGTAATCTAAGTCGGACCGAAGTTATCAATTTTTACAAAGCTAATTACAACGGACCATTCCGGATTCAAATAAATCATCCACCCGAAAAAGCCAAAGAAATCATTGTCGACACTATTCAAAGTTATTACTTAGAAGAATTTGTCCTACCTTTTAAAGAGTCCATTTTTATCAATGGTTATGAATGGCAAAATGATGTCTTTACCAAACCCGAAAAACGGATTGCTAACAAAATGATTTATGACGGCATTGAGTACCAAACAAAAGTAACAATTAAAAAAATTCCAACATCAATCGCACAAAGATTATTAGCTTTAATGGTGGTTGAAATTTCTATACTATTAGTGGCATCAATATACTCCCATCTATTTTTTAAACGACGCCATGATTAAACCGGTATTATCAATTATTGTAATCAGTTTCAATACCAGCAACATTACTGTTGATTGTTTAAAATCAATATTCAAAGACAAAGGATTAACATTTGATTTATCAAAAAACGACAATAGTTCATCGATCCCAACCGAAATAATTGTTGTTGACAACAATAGCCGTGATGACAGCGTAAAACAAATTTCCAAATTAAAATATAAAATTAATCTAATTACCAACAAAGAAAATGTTGGTTTCGCCAAAGCTAATAATCAGGGTTTAAAAATCGCCAAGGGTAATTATGTATTACTTCTTAATTCCGACACCATTATTCTTCATTCAGCTATCAGTCAAACTCTAACCTGGTTGTCATCACACCCCGAAGCTTATGGTTGCACTGCCCAATTATTAAACTCAAACGGTACTATTCAAGCCAGTGGCGGCTATTTTCCTAATTTATTAAATACTTTCACCTGGTGTTTGGGTATTGACGACTTACCGCTTATAAATAAAATAATCAAACCTCTTCATCCGCACACGCCTGATTTTTATACCCACGATCATTTTTATACTACTGATCACCGTCAGGACTGGGTCACCGGTGCTTATATTCTTTGCCGTAAAAATATATTAGACAAAGTTGGCGGATTTGATTCAAATTATTTTATGTATGGTGAAGATTTAGA